>JAXHUT010000213.1:0-4015 GCA_034189405.1 Chloroflexota bacterium | reverse complement strand
GCGAATCCCATGAAGCTGTGAGGCTGGACGAGTTGGCAATTGACAACGAAGTCCGATGCGACCAAGAGCCAAAGCAGTAAGTGGGGCAGGTGTGCAGAGGAAGCCAGCGTTCTTACCTGGGGAGATCTGCCGCCAGGCTCAAAGATAGCAACCCTGATTGAGAAGTCAAGCTGAGGTGGCAGAAGTCAGCAGAGGTCATAGTAGTCGATGGCGTAACGACCATCCAAGGCATGCAGGGAAACTTGCTTACAGGGCGAAGGGCCAAATGGTAAATAAGTCTGAATCGGAAGATTTGAGGAGCGAGCATAGAAGGCAGACTTCCCCGGATAAGGGAACTGGAAGGATGACGAAGGTGGTGAAGCCACATGGATCATCCTTGAGGGCCGAGCTCTTCTTGGCATTGACCATCAATAAGACTGGAAGGAGTACGAAATCCTTATGTTTACCGAACCGTCGGATGCATATCCGCATGTTCGGTGGTGTGGGAGGGGGGAGCCGAGAGGTTTCCCCCTATCCCGATTATATATAATTATTTTATTAATATAGAAAAAATGTAAAGGATAAAGATGAATCCCTTCTTTGACTTTCTATTAATAAACACCCTCTTAATTCTTGCTTTGTGAATAAAGATGACTTGAGTCCCTCTGGAAAAAATTATTCCTCATCCTCAAGATTACGTTCAAACAAATCCTTTAGAGCGTTAATCACAGCGTCCTTTTCTTCCCCTTCTGCGGTGATCTGAAGTTGATGCCCCTGGCGGGCGGCGATGGTCATGACCGAGATCAGGCTGTTGGCTTCGACCGGCCCCTTGTTCTCAGTAAGATTTTTTACCATTACCTTAGCATCAAATTTGCCAATTGTTTTCACAAACAAAACGGCTGGTCTGGCATGCAACCCCTGTTTGTTCGGAACTGTCAGGGTGATCTCTCTCTCGTTTTTATCGCTCCCTGTGACGATTTCCTGATTTACTTGTTCCTCAGCTTGGGAGTCAATCATATCTGAGAGTTGTTCTGTTTTCATCTTGAGGGATTGCATTGCTTCCTTGTAGACAGAGCTTAAATCAGACCCAAGCCCAGCCTGGACCGCAGCTGCAATCGCGCCTTCGACAAAAGGTGCAGGACAAACGCTGATATTGGCTTTCATTTCGTCAGAAACCATTTCCAGCGCCATTTCAGTGCTCAAAACCGCGCTGCCCAGGTCCATCAATATCAGAATCCCATCATCCGTGTATGCGGATTCAATGGCTTCTACAATTTCAATAGCGTTGGTTCCCAAATCCTGGTTGTTTTCACCCGTTCCTGCTGCAGTCAGGATTTTGACAGATTCAGAGGCTGTCATTTGTTTTACCATCTCGGTAACGCCATCGGCTAATTTTTTACTGTGGGAAACTAAAATTAAATTGACCATTTCACGTCCTGTTTTGTTTAATTTTCCCCGAAATTATACCTTGGATGCAGCTCACAAGTCTAACAAAATTGACTTTGTATAAGCTTTATTTTTGTTCTGAATCCTCATCTTTGTTTTTATTCATCATTTTATGAAAGGCATTCATCCCAAAATAAACCAGGAAGACACTGCCGCCAAAAATTAAACCCCAGAGGATGCCCTGACCCCAGTCACCAGAACCACGTATGATCTGGTATGCTACCAGCATAGCCAGTCCAAAGCTGACCAAAACAATTAATCTGATCCCTTTAGTTTTTTCAATCCAGGGTTTTCGTTCAAATTTTACTTCAGGTGTCTTTTCTTTCTTTTTCTTGCTCAAATTTCTCTCCAAAATAAGTCAAGTTGAATATCAAGACCAACATAAATAGATAAGGGGCGACGTGAAATCGTCGCCCCTTTTTTCTTCGGGTAATTGTGATTAGTCTTCGACCCAATCGAATGTGCGGGTAACGGCTTTCTTCCAGCCCTTGTAGAGTTCTGCTCGTGTTTCCTCGTCCATCTTGGGTTGCCATTCCTTATCAACACCCCAGTTCTCGCGCAGGTCTTCAACCTCTTCCCAGAAGCCAACAGCAAGGCCGGCAGCATAGGCTGCACCCAGCGCTGTCGTTTCAGCAACGGTTGGTCGAATAACTGGAACGCCCAGAATGTCTGATTGGAATTGCATTAAGAGCTCATTGAAGACCATACCACCATCGACCTTGAGGGCTTTGAGATCGACGCCTGAATCTTTGTTCATGGCATCCAGCACCTCGCGGGTCTGATAAGCTGTGGCTTCAAGCACGGCTCGAGCAATGTGACCGGCATTGATGTAGCGGGTCAGCCCGACGATAACGCCGCGGGCATCGCTCTTCCAGTAGGGGGCGAATAAGCCAGAGAAGGCGGGCACGAAGTAAATGCCGCCAGCATCTTCAACGGATTGAGCCAGTATTTCAATATCAGATGATTTTTCGATCATCTTCAAGTTGTCACGCAGCCATTGGACCAGGGCACCGGTGATGGCGATGGAGCCTTCCAGTGCGTAAACAGCGGGCTGATCACCAATCTTGTAACCGAGGGTGGTCAACAAACCGTTCTTTGATTGAACAGGTTCTGTTCCGGTGTTCAGCAGCATGAAGCAGCCTGTGCCGTAGGTGTTCTTGGCTTCACCAGTAGCGTAGCAGGTTTGTCCGAAGAGCGCAGCTTGCTGGTCGCCCAGGTCACCGGCAACGGGGATACCGTCCAGGCCGCTGTTCTTTGCGTAACCATAGACTTCACTGGAGGCTTTAATTGCGGGCAGCATGGCGCGTGGGATATCCATAACTGCTAACATGTCCGGATCCCAGTCCAGTGTTTCGAGGTTCATTAACATGGTTCGGGAAGCGTTGGTCACATCAGTGACGTGCACGCCGCCCTTGGTGCCGCCTGTCAGATTCCAGATAACCCAGGTGTCGATATTGCCGAAGAGCAGTTCGCCTTTTTCGGCTTTCTCGCGAGCGCCTTCTACGTTATCAAGCATCCATTTTATTTTCGGCCCAGAGAAATAAGTTGCCAGGGGAAGTCCGACTTTTTCACGGAAGCGATCCTGACCACCATCTTTTGCAAGTTCATTGCAAATCTGGTCGGTGCGTGTGTCCTGCCAAACAATCGCGTTGTGGATCGGCTTACCGGTTGCTTTTTCCCAAACAACGGTGGTT
Organism: Chloroflexota bacterium; assembly: GCA_034189405.1. Lineage (GTDB taxonomy): Bacteria > Chloroflexota > Anaerolineae > Anaerolineales > Anaerolineaceae > Brevifilum. The sequence goes on along the minus strand of JAXHUT010000213.1, from coordinate 896 downwards.
TCACGCTGGTTGGTGATACCGCATGCTGCGATGTCCTTGATGTCAATTTTATACTTATCAAGGGCGCCTTTAATCACGTCTTGAGTGGCTTGCCAGATCTCTAATGGATCATGCTCCACCCAACCCGGTTTTGGATAAATCTGTTCGTGCTCTTTTTGGTCCAAACCAACGACTGCGCCCTTATGATCAAAGATCATAAAGCGGGTGCTGGTTGTCCCTTGATCGATTGCAACTGCATATTTTGCCATTATTTACTCCTTTTGGTAACTATTGGATTAATACAATTAACTAGAATTTGCCCAGACTTTCGCGGCTGTTTCCAGCAGCATAAACGTCGATGTTGCGCCTGGGTCTTGATGACCCGCGCTTCGTTCACCGAGATAGCTTGCGCGTCCCTTGCGGGCAACAAGAGGGATTGTCGCTATCATGCCATCTTCTGCCGCTTTTGCTGACTTTTTTAATCCTTCTCCAAGTGATAAACCTTGTTCGTTTGCATCCTTCAGGGCTTGAACAGCTGGCGTTAACGCATCTACCATTGTCTTGTCCCCCGGTGAGGCTTTGCCTAATCTGACGACACCTTCGGTAGCTGCCTCAAGTGCTTTAGCCCAATCTGCCAGGTCAAAGGCTTCTTTTCCGTCAATGGATTTTCCTGCTTGAATAAAAATCGTGGAATACAGAGGACCGCCAGCGCCACCTACTTTTGAAAGTAGGGTCATTCCGACAGTCATCATAATTTTTCCAATATCCATACCTTCGCCATTGGGTAATTTCTCCAAAACTGCGCGGAATCCACGGTCCATATTCGCGCCGTGGTCCGCATCGCCAATTTGCGCGTCAAGTTCTGTCAAATATTCTTTATTATCAGCTATGACCTGTGCATAGGTTCGAATCCACTC
>JAXHUT010000212.1:0-8755 GCA_034189405.1 Chloroflexota bacterium | reverse complement strand
GTTTTCAACATCATATAAATTGTCTTCTGAACTATATCCACTCTGCTTCATCTCTTTTGCCAAAGCTTTTCCTGTTGTCTTGATCATTTTTATGCTAAAATTCATCTTGAGCCTCCTGTTAGGTGGATAGTTGTGTATTTATACTAACAGGTTGGCTCTTTTCTTTCAGCATTTTTCCAACAGACTTTTAGCGCACCCTGTCAATTCTTTGTCAATTCTTTCTGAGATCTGAGTGCACTAAAAAGTTGTTGGTTAAACAGCCAAGGGTCAAGTCACTAATGCAAAGATCTTTCGGGCTAAGGCTCCTCAAAGCGCAAACGACGTTTCTTGTTTTTGGCTGCCTAACAACCGAGCTGGGGGTGGTACAGTTGATCCTTCAGACAACTTCGGAAGACCCTTCCTTTCCTTGGTTGTTCGGTATCATTCTCTCTCGAATTTGGCAGCCTGAAGGCTGCACGGCGCAATGTGGGACATTCTTTGCAATCTCCGGAGTGCAGACCCTGCCTGGAGTACAATGGAACACCTTTAGGTGCAGAGCTTGAAAAGCGTGAGGGTCAGTTTGCAGAAACCTGGCTGAGGTGAGGGTATGCCCCTCCCTTCCATCATTTTTCTAAAGGGGATCAGCGCTATGACAGCCCAATAAAGCATTTATCAACAAACTTTTAGTGCACCCTGAAATCTGGTCTAAAATCCATGCTTGTCACAATTTGGGGTTTTGATGGTCATAAATTGTTCGAGGGTGTTGGAAATCAATGAAAAAAGGCATCCCAAAGTCAATTTTTTGTTGGGTATGCACCTGAAGGTGTTCCGCTGCGCTCCAAGTTGGAGGGAGATATTTGTGATCAAAATGACTGGTATTGAACCTTGTCTTGTTCGTATGGCATTTCTATAACCAACCCACCCTCCCGACACAGATTTGATAAAATAACGGAAAATGAGTTGTAGGGTGCGGTGCGATTTCCTGCCTGGAGGAAAGCGAAACACCTTCAGGTGCTGAGGAGGTACGACGTGAGGGTCACCGCACAATTGTTAGCATAATTCTAATGTCAATCTTGTCTAACCACATGGTGTTAGGCAATTGTGACCAACTACCAGCTGTAAGCTACCAGCTGTAAGCTACCAGCTACGAGCTACCAGCTACGAGCTACCAGCTACGAGCTACCAGCTACCAGCTACCAGCTACCAGCTACGAGCTATCAGCTACGAGCTATCAGCTACGAACTACCAGCTACGAACTACCAGCTACACGCTACCAGTTACGAACTACCATCTATGAGCTGCCAGGACAGGGTTTGCTCGCCGAGGTGCTGGTGAGTACAGCGTCAAGGAATTGGCAAGGGTCTTTAATAATTCCGACTTCACTAATATAGCCATAATCTGCTAGAATCATCTCATAAACAAATCAACATTTCATGGGTTTTGGAGGTATCTATGGCAATTCTAATTAAAAACGGCACCCTGATCACCGCTAGCGAGACATTTAAAGCGGATATATTGGTTGAAGATGAAAAAATCAGCTTAATCGGACATGATCTAACCCATCCCAACGCTGAAGTCGTCGATGCAGAGGGGCAGTATATACTTCCAGGCGGTGTTGACGCCCATGTTCACCTGGATCTGCCAATGTTCGACACCGTTTCATCAGACGATCACTATACCGGCGGAAAAGCGGCAGCTTTTGGCGGTACAACAACCGTCATAGACTTCGTTCCCCAGGATGAGGGCAGCCTTGAAGACAATATCGATCGCTGGCATGCAAAAGCGGATCCCAAAGCCGCCATTGACTTTGGTTTTCATATGAACATCACCCGCTTCAACCAGGATGTTGCAAAAGAGATCTTTACCTTACCTGACCTCGGAATCACGAGCTTAAAGGTATTTACAGCCTATAACCATCGAATGCGGCTGTTTGATGATGAGATCTTCCGGGTTATGCGCGTTGCTAACTCGGCGGGTATGCTGACAATGGTACACGCTGAAAACGGCGACGTGATCGAGATTCTTGTCGAAGAGGCTTTGGCTGCTGGAAATACAGACCCCATATTCCATGCGAAGACACGTCCCGCCTGGGGGGCAGTTGAATCTTCCTTACGAGCTGCGGCACTGGCAGCTCAAGCCGGCGATGCACCCTTATATCTTGTGCATATGAATACGGCTGGCGAAGTAAATCAATTATCCTACGCACGTGAGTTTGGTGTCAGGATGATGGGTGAAACCTGCCCCCAATACTTGTTTTTTACACAAGATGATCTGCGTCGAGAGGATGGCGCAAAGTGGGTTTGCTCACCCCCTGTGCGCAGGGAGATGGATAACAACCGTCTCTGGGAGGGTTTGTCGGATAGCACGATCCAGGTTGTGTCTACCGATCATTGCCCCTTCTTTTACGACGGAACAACGTCCATTGAATATGAAGGTGAACAAATCGCCATCCCCGGAAAGGAGTTGGGCAGGGAAGATTTCACCAAAATCCCCAACGGACTCCCTGGTGTTGGGGATCGTATGCCGATTTTGTGGACGCAAGGTGTGGTCAACGGCCACATTACGCCCAATCAATTTGTGGCACTGCACGCGACCAATCCTGCAAAAATCTTTGGACTTTACCCTCAAAAAGGAACCTTAGCCCCTGGCGCAGATGCAGATATTGCCATCTGGGACCCCAACAAAGCGCTTCGATACGGTGTGAAGGTTGCCCAACATCGCACAGATTACAACCTGTACGAAGGCTGGCACCTCAAAGGCTTCCCCGTTATGGTCTTCTTACGCGGTCAAAAGATTGTAGACGGCGACAAATGGATGGGCAAACCGGGCATGGGCCGCTTCTTGCATCGACATGAAGGTGAAATTCTGAGTTAATCGATATGAAAACCCCATGATTCTTCTGATCCCCATTGGGCTGCTCCTGGTTGCATCGTTGACAATATTTATTTTGTTTAACATCCGACCGAAATATGGGACAAGCTGGATAATTGCTTCGATTGCATCCATCCTCGCCTGGCTGACGGTTTTCTACTTGCGGTTGCGCTTACCAACCACGTTGGAAATACTATCCTGGGGGGGATCATCAAGCCAATTATGGGGTGACTTTTCACTACTTTTGGATTACGACTCATGGCCTTATTCATTGGCATTGATCACCATCACCCTGGCGGTCATTCTCACGGATGCTGCCAGGACACGTTACGACAGCACCCCAAAATCTTGGTCAGCCAGCCTGGGGATTGCAGCCTTAGGTCTGGTTGCAATTCAGTCGGGCACCAGCATGATGCTGATGGTCATATGGGTTATCGTTGATATCTTAGAACTGATTTATCTTCTGGGAATAACAGAGGTAAGCGATTTCAATCGCCGCATTGTCACCGCTTTCGGGATACGGATTGCTTCAATCATAATGCTTTTTCTTGCCTCAGCCAAAAATTGGCAGCTTGTTGGAACAACGAATTTAACAACCATTGCACCGGGTGCCGGTTTCCTGTTTTTGCTGGCAGCCGGACTACGACTGGGTGTTTTTCCGCTCAATTTGCCTTTCCTTCAGGAGCCTTCTCTAAAACGAGGTGCCGGGAACATTCTTAGATTGGCCCCGGTTGCAGCCAGCCTTGGATTGTTGGCACGATTACCGGAAGGCATTATTACGCCTAATCTGGGGGGATGGATGCCCTTATTTCATGGTTTACTTGCCATAGCTGCACTTTATGGCGCAATACGCTGGATAACTTCACAAGAACCTATTAAGGGACGTCCTTATTGGGTGATTGCCTGGGCTGCGTTGGCAGCTGAATCTGTGATAAATGGCGCGCCAGGAGCCAGCCTGGCATGGGGCGCTGCGCTGATCCTGCCCGGAAGTTTATTGTTCCTTTATTATCCACGAGTCCAACGAATGAATTTCCTGCTCTACTTTGGTTTAATAGGCTTGATTGGCTTGCCATATACGCCCATTGCCAGCGGCTGGTCTGGGCTTACAGCAAATGGAATAACCCTTTGGTTGTTTTTTTATATCATCGCACATGCGCTTATGGTATTGGGTTATTTAAAATTTTCTATGGCACCCGGCGGTGAGACCAGTGTGTTAGAGTCGTGGGCAAGGTTGGTTTATCCCCTGGGGTTAATCATCATTATTCAATCGATGATCGCTTTGGGATTGATCGGTTGGCCAGGCTCGCTCACCCTGGGCGTATGGTGGCTTCCGATCATCAGCATTTTACTTATTCTGAGCGCTTTATATTTAATTCGGATAGCTGGGTTCGACACCGTTAACATTAAACTTCCTAGCAGCAGTGGTTTTACAAAAGCCTTAAATTGGGTTCTTCCAAAGTTAGACCCTGTCTTCCGGCTGGAATGGGTTTACAAACTGGCATGGCGAATCATTAATGGACTCAGCCGGGTTCTGAGAATATTTTCTGTCATTATTGAGGGAGAAGGCGGCATCCTTTGGACAGTCTTACTGCTCGTTTTATTGATTTCGCTACTTTCAGGTGTTGGGGGGAATTAAATGGACGCTTTATCGACCCTTGCGTTCTCGCTGATCGTCATCACCGCCATGGTCATCCTTATCTTCCGGGATTGGCGTATCAATACAGCAGCCCTAACACTTCAATATTTGGCTGTTTTTTACCTGGTGACTCTCTCTTGGCCAATAGGGTTGGCGATTGTCAAGTTGATCGTTGGCTGGATGGCGACGGCAGCTATCGGGCTGACCTGCCTGCGCCAAATGGATGTTGATACCCCAATAGAACCCACATCCAGTTTATTCTTCCGTGGGTTAGCAGGACTGATGGTCATTCTCGTCATTTTTGTTATTTCCTCTACACTTCAGGAAACTGTCTTCCCCAATGTGGATTTGGTCATCATTCGGAGCGGTTTAATGTTGGTTGGGATGGCTTTGATGCAGCTTGGAACCAATGCCCTTCCCTTCCTTACGATCATGAGCTTGCTGAGCTTCCTGGCAGGATTTGAGGTGATCCATGCTGCCTTAGAGCGTTCAACCTTGCTGATTGGTTTAATGGCAAGCGTTAACCTGGGGCTTGCCCTGGTAGGCGTCTATTTCATCATGAAAAACAATGAGAGAAATGTAGTCCAAAAAGAAGAGGAAAACAAATGACCCTGAATACGCCTATCCTGTGGGTCTTTCTGCCTTTAGTTATCAGCCTGATTACTGGTATTTTTCACCGTCGTAGAATATTTGGCGTGATAGCCACCTGTACCACCGGGTTTGGATTGGGTACTTTAGCTGCATTTTTCCCGGAAGATATGGTGATCAGCATTGGCCCTCTGACATTAACTTTTGTTGAGTCCCTGGCAATCCTTGGTCGGCAAATCATTATCTCCTATCAAATCTTACCTTTCATTGCCTTTATCTACTTTGCAACCGGTTTATGGGCTGTCGGGAGTGCACGACCAAGCGTGCCAGGTTCATTTCGCCCGACCAGCCTCGTTGTTACAGCATTGTTGACAGCAGCATTAGGTGTCGAACCTTTCCTTTATGCAGCTTTATTTATCCAAGCAGCCATTCTTTTTTCGATCCCAATGCTTTCACCGCTGCAATCGAAAACGCACCCGGGCATTCTGCGCTTTTTAAGCCTCCAAACACTGGCAATGCCTTTTATCCTTCTCGCCGGTTGGTTGTTAAGTGGTGTTGAGACGCTGCCGCCGGACAGCCCTTTAATTGTCCAAACGATGATCATTTTGGGGCTTGGTTTTGGTTTGTGGTTGGCTGTTTTCCCCTTCCACAGCTGGGTGCCCATGGTCAGCGAAAAAGCTCACCCCCTCCCTGTTAGTTTTGTATTATTTATCTTCCCAACAGCGATAGCATTGTTCAGCCTTAATTTCCTGGATCGTTATACATTTCTGAGAACCTCCCAGGGCTTGTATCAATCCCTGAGGGCCATCGGTGTTTTAATGATTGTGCTGGGCGGGCTATGGGTAGCTTATCAAGAGAATATTAAGCGCGCTTTTGGTTTTTCAGCCCTGGCGGAAACAGGCTTCCTTCTACTGGCAATCGGACTTTCCGACCAGATGGGGCTATCCTGGCTTTTGATGTTATTCCCCACCCATGCAATTAACTTTTGGCTGTGGGGATTTACGCTTAGCTTAATCGAAACCAGGACGGACACCCTTTCAATGCGGGGATTGCAAGGTTTTGCCCGCAGGTACCCCATAATTTCAAGCGGTTTATTGATTGCTCAATTGAGTGTGGCTGGTTTGCCGCTGTTTGCTGCTTTCCCAATTAAAATAGCCTTGCTTTCGGCAGGGTTTAATGTCAGCGCTGGTTTGGGTACATGGATATTTATCGGCAGCCTAGGGCTTTTCTTTTTTACCGTGCGGCTATTAAATGACCTGGTAACACCCGATAATGAGCTAACCACATCAGGATGGTCTTTGACGGAAAAGTCCAGCGTGTACCTGCCCATCCTTCTAGCAATTTTGGCAGTGATCATTATGGGATTGTTCCCGCATGTAATCCTTACAAATATCACTGACACCTTGACCACCTTCAATCAACTGCAGTAATATCATCCACAATACACAACACCTACTAACATTGAAACCAATATCGATGGTATTGTGTATAATTCTTAAGATAATCATTAAAGTCATAGGGCAATTCTCAACCCCAAGATGATAGGGAACGACATGGATAATAGACTTGATGGAGAACAATTAGAAAAACGCGTAGCCTGGTTGGACAACGAACTGCGCAATGATAAAACTGCCATTGCTGCATTGCAAAGCAAACTCGAAACCCTCGATACAGAGAATTCTGCATTGCGATTACGCATCGCGGAACTTGAAAGCGATATTACTCGGATCAGCACATTGATGACGAAATTGGAGCAATTTGAATTAGACATTCATGAGCTTGAAGGCAATACAATCCGCCAATTTGAAGATATCCGCAGCACAGTGCAAGAGAAGAATATTCAATCAGATAGAAATCAACGTGAAATTGAAGACCTGAAACCCTTTGTCAGCGACCTTCGTAAAAAGGTGGACGGGGTTGAAGACAACCGGGAAGCCATAGAGGCACGCAAAGAAGAAGATATCCGTTTAGCCAGGTTGATCGAAGAATTAAAAACGCAGCTGAACGAGATCGGGCGCTTTGACGAAGATTATAAACGCTCACTGCGCATGCTCGAAGACAACCGGCGTCAGGATGTCAAACGTCTGACCGACATGCAGGGCGAAATTGCCGCCATACGGAAGCGTCAGGATGAAATTCGGGGTAAGCAAGACCTGGTTGGTGATTACATGCGAAAGGTAGAAACCCGGATTAAAGACCTTCTTGACGCAGAATCGGAGCGTCGTGAGTCACAGACCGCCTTTACTGAAAAGATTAATATGGCTCAGGTTGAACAAGAACGCGTCTTTAAACAATGGGCGGATCGTTTTGAAAAAATTGAACAAATTACAGAAGGCATTGACGAACAGTTAACCAAACTCCATGAAATAAATCGTTCTGTAAAGAAATCGCAGAGTGGGTTGGATGAAGTTACCCAAAGATTCGAACGCCGGATAAACGAGATCACAGAAGTTCAAAGGCTCAATGAAGACCGATTCCGACAGGAATGGACAACTTTCAAATCGGATGACCAAAAACGCTGGTCAAATTATGTCCTTTCACAGGAAGAACAGCACCGAGAAATGAACCGCGGACTTGAAAACCTGGGTGAACGCTTCACTAGTTTGGATGAATTGTATGAAGAGTCTCAAGACAAACTTGAGCAATTAGGCAGTGAAGACCTCAAACGGATGCAATCCCTTTTGAAAACAATCCGTGAATCCATCGATGCCTACAATTATATTTTTAAGGAATAAAACAGAAACAGAACAGCATGCAAATTATTGGCACCGCAGGTCATGTTGACCACGGCAAATCAACTCTGATCAAACGGCTGACCGGTATTGATCCTGACCGATTGCAACAAGAACAAGACCGGGAAATGAGTATTGAATTGGGATTTGCCTGGTTCAACCTTCCAAATGGTGAAGAAATTGGGATTATAGATGTGCCCGGGCATCGTGATTTTATTGAAAATATGTTGTCAGGGATTGGCGGCATTGATGCAGCCTTGTTTGTCGTTGCCGCAGATGAAGGCGTAATGCCGCAAACCAGGGAGCACCTTGCGATTTTAGATTTACTTCAAATTCCTGCAGGGGTTGTCGCCCTGACCAAAATTGATCTGGTCAAAGAGCCAGAATGGCTCGACCTGGTAGAGGTTGATCTGAGTGAAACGCTTGCGGGCACAGTGCTTGAAAATGCGCCAATTGTCAGAGTCAGCGCGCGGTCAGGTGCAGGTATTGACAAATTGGTGCTTGCCATACAAGGGGTGCTAGAACAACACCCGCATCGCCCCGATCTCGGTCGTCCGCGTTTGCCGGTAGACCGAGTCTTTACATTACCCGGTTTCGGTACAATCGTAACAGGCACATTGATGGATGGACAATTAACCGTCGGTGACCCGGTAGAAGTTTTACCGTCGGGAATTGAGGGTAGGGTTCGCGGCCTTCAAACCCACAAACAGGCTGAGGAAAAAGCCCTGCCAGGCAGCCGAACAGCCGTTAACATTGCCGGTGTCAGCCGCGATCAGATCGAACGTGGGAACACCCTTGTTCATCCTGGCACATTCAAGCCTACAAAAATGATCGATGTCTGGTGTACTCTTCTTCCCGATGTCAAAGAATCTCTGAAGCATAACACGGAAGTCAAATTATTCATCGGTGCAGCAGAGGTTATGGCAAGGGTGCGCCTGCTCGGTTTTGA
>JAXHUT010000211.1:0-4992 GCA_034189405.1 Chloroflexota bacterium | reverse complement strand
TTCAGAGGAATCCTATCTAATCCTATCGGGTGAGGCAACATTGGATATAAACGATGATATCTATGAATTGATCCCGGGCGAAGCTGTTTTAATTGAATCCTCTGACGTTCATCAAATCTCAAATAAGGGTGATCAAGACTTAGTTTTTATTGCGGTCTGTGTTCCTGCCTGGTCTCCAGATGACTCCTTTGATGTCAAAGAGATTTAGCAATCGATGCAACTTGCTTTTAATTTCTCGTTTCCTCTAACCCGTCTTCTTAAGAAACGGGAAAACGTAATCCTCAATCTAACTTTTTAAAAAATCGCTTATGACTGATCCGTAGGTAAATTTTGATCCTCCATCTCTAACTGAAAGCGTTCCTCAACTTTTTTAAATTCAAATTTGTCGTCATTGCTTTCAACCCATCCATCACGGCAGATCCGCTTCAGTGTCGCTGTCACAGTGGGAGCGGAAACATCCGGTGATTCTCAGCCAGCCTGGCACCCATCACACGCGCCCCATCTCACCCAAGTGGTTAGATCACCTCCAAAGAATCCTTACTTATTGGGCTTGGACTTGATTTTTCAGATAACATTATCGTTATCATAAGAATTAGGTTGCCCCTATTGGTGCATTGTAAAAAAGCCATCAGGTTCTGCTGCGAATCCTTTTGCCTTATACAAAAAGATAAAATATTATAGAAATTAGTTGATTTTAAAGGTAATATTAGAATAATAATGAGAAAGGAAAAAAGGAAATGGCAACTTTAGGACAGAAATTACGTGAATTACGTCATCAAAAAGGCTACAAACTCAACGAAGTCGCAGCAGGTGCCAACCTCTCTATTTCGTTCATCTCCCTGATCGAAAGGGACAAAGCATCCATCTCAGTGGAAAACCTTCAAAAACTGGCATATTTTTATAATGTTCGTTTGTTCCAAATTTTCCAGGACATTGAAGAAGAGGACGCGTATGTTGTTCGTAATAAACAAGTCAAAGATTGGCCTGAGATGGGTTCACCTAACAAACTGGCATTGATCTTACGTTCACCTGAGGATAATTTGTCTTTCAAAGCCATCCATACGCTGGTCCCACCTGCAAATGCCCATGAGGGTTTCAAGGTGCAAAAAGGTGAGACCTTTATTCTTGTCAAAGAAGGTCAGGTGGAAGTCACTATCCCCAATAAAAGCCCAATCAAGTTAAACCAGGGTGACAGCGCACACTTGACAAGCTTTAAAGGTACGCTTATCCAGAATGTCAATGAAAGCCTCCCTGCCAAACTATTAATCGTCGCCTCAGCTACAACCGAAAGTTTGGACAAACAGGGAAATTTACTTACGTACTACGAACTTACTTAATAAACACAGAGAAAGGGGGCAAACTTTCCCATAACGCGCAACTTTGTGAAGCGCGGGATTGGGAATGCCTTGATCTTGCTGATAGCGCCCAAGAATCGCGAAGACACTGTTAAACACCAATGGCAGATTGTAAACAACATGGGGGATTGTTTTACAGAAGACCCATTGCCCGAGAGATACGATTTAATCATCGACGCCATAGTCGACTACGGTCTTAATGGTGAGCCAAGAGAAAATCTTGCAAGTTCGATAAATAGGATCAATTCTTCCGAAACACCCATTCTTTCCCTCGATGTTCCATCCGGACTGGATGCGACGAATGGAATCCCATATTCCACCTGCACAAAAGCTGCTTCAACACTAACCTTGGCATTACCCAATCGTGGATTATTGACAGAAGAAGCGAAACCTTTTGTTGGGGAATTATATTTAGTAGATATTAGTGTCCCCCAACACCTTTATGAACGCATGAGTCTGAAGGTAGGACCAATCTTTAACAAAAGCTCAATAATCAAAATCTTCTAATGTTAGGGGGCACTTGATAAGTTTTACATTTGTTAAAATGGTTTATGAATCTACGATTAAAATTTTGATTTTTCACTTCACGCCTGTATAATTCACAAGCGATGAAACTATTATTCCGTTTTTCTAAAAAATATGCATGGGCGCTGGTCATTACGATTGCCAGTATGTTGATCCTGGTCGGTGCGCAATTATTAATCCCATGGATCATCCAACAATTGATAACCCTTGTCACCGAACAGCAGCTGTCCTTCGAGACGTTGAATGTCGTCAAACAATTAACACTGATCGCATTGATCACCTTTATTGCCCGCGGTATTGTACAATTTCTCAAAAGTTACATGGCGCACATCGCTGGTTGGGGTGTTGTCTCCGATGCTCGCAAATTTTTATATGAACACATCCAAAAGCTTTCACTCCATTTTTACGAGGATAAACAAACCGGGCAATTGATGTCACGGGTGGTGAATGATACTGCATTATTCGAAAGGATGATCGCCCACGCTGTCCCGGATGTCCTGGTAAATGTCATCACCTTTGTTAGTATCACTTTGGTGTTAGCAAACCTGAACTGGCGCCTGACTCTCTACAGTATGGCACCTATTCCGCTCATCATTCTGGCTTTAATCGGCTTTTCAAAATTTGTTCGACCGGCATTTCGCCATCGCCAGAAAAAAGTAGGCGAATTGAATGCTATCCTCAATGACAGCTTTGCGGGTATACGAGAAGTTAAAGCTTTCAATAGGGAAAGTGAGCAATTAGAACGAGTGGAAATCGGTATTGAAAACTACCAAACATCACTGCTTAACGCCTTGCGCCTGATGGCAATCTTTCAACCTTTTATCGATCTCTCAACTTCCATCGGACAACTCGTTGTCATTTTCTTTGGCGGTCGGATGGCTTTGCAAGGTATCCTGTCTGTCGCAGATTTGGTTGCCTTTTTTCTTTATCTTGAAATGTTCTACCAACCCATTCGAGCGCTTGGGATGTCCTGGGAACATATTCAGGAATCGCTGGCCGGCTTCGATCGTGTTGCCGAATTACTTTCAGAAGAGCCAGATGTAATAAATCCACAAAATCCAAAACCCCTTCCGGAGAACATCAATGCGCACCTTGTTTTTGATAATGTCAGCTTCAGTTATAGCGATGGGGAAAGGGTGCTTGAAAATATCAACCTGGATATTCCTGCCTCAAACGTCGTTGCTCTTGTAGGACCGACAGGTGTTGGCAAATCCACCCTTGTCAGCCTGATCCCCCGGTTTTATGACGTAGAGGGGGGATCTATCAGGCTTAATGGTGTCGATATTCGCGAATTGAATTTAGAGACTCTACGACAAAATGTCAGCATTGTCCTGCAAGATGTCTTTTTGTTTCACGGAACGATCAAGGAAAATATCTTGTTTGGTAGTCCCCAAGCATCCGATGAAGATATCATCCAGGCAGCAAAAATTGCGAATGCCCACGAGTTCATCATCAACCTGCCAGAGGGATATAACACACTTATCGGCGAGCGCGGTGTCAAACTTTCCGGCGGTCAGCGGCAGCGCATATCCATTGCGCGGGCAGTGCTCAAAGATGCACCCATTCTGATCCTGGATGAGGCAACCTCATCAGTGGATACTGAAACAGAATTATTGATCCAGCAAGCACTGGAACGTTTGATGGAAGGACGCACAACAATCATCATAGCGCATAGACTTTCAACTATTCGAAACGCCGATAAAATTGTCGTTCTCCAGGGCAAAGAGATCATCGAACAGGGCAAACATGCTGAATTACTGGAACATGACGGCATGTATAAAAAATTGTACACTGTTCAAGAGAGATTGTAACCTATGCGAATTAAACGCTGCATTTTCAGCGATTTTTTACTATTTAAGCGGCATAATGGTATTGTCCCGTTGTTCAAGCGTAATAAATTCAACCTGGCCTCGTGTAAGCTCAATCATTTTTCCTTTGAAGGAATCCAGATTTTCATTTGCTAAACGAACTGTCAATGTAACATCAGCACCAAAGGCTTTATCTCTGACCCGCCCAAAATGATTTGAAATAATCAACAGTGTTTGTTCAAAAAGCGTATAAGGAATGACAAACATCAAGGTTGTGGTTGGGACACGCCTGGCGAGCGGTAATACTTTTAACAAATTGCGAACGCTATCGCCATAAGCACGGACCAACCCTCCTGTTCCTAATTTTGTACCGCCAAAATAACGCGTGATTACCAAAACAACATCCCCGATGCCGCTTCCCTGTAATACAGAAAGCGCGGGCCGTCCAGCAGTACCTGAAGGTTCGCCGTCATCGGAACAATGAGCCGTGGTTGTAGCGCCGTGACCTATCAGGTAAGCCGGTACATGGTGGGTGGCATCCGGGTATTTCCCTTTTATTTTGTCGATGAATTTTTGGGCTTCTTCAACAGAAAAAGCTGGTCCCGCATTGGTAATAAATCGTGAATTGCGATCGACCAATTCCGTTTCAATACACCTGGCAGGGATGAGGTTAAGATCAGACATAAAGGCTTTCAAGTAAGGAAAAATCTTTACACATGATTTTACCCCATTGGATTTAATCATCAAAAGGATTCAATATGAGCTGCTGATGTGTTAAGTTTTGAGAGAACATAAAATTGGCAATGGACATCCGGATTAACGCTCTTACCCAGAGCAAAGCGGTACACATTAAGGTCCAGACCCTGAAAAGGTGCTAGGGAACTGGTCGTCTGAATTAGATTAGCAATTCATTATTATAGTCGCTTCATAATCTGACATGTCGGACTTTGGGTTTCAACCTGCACACTTTCAAATTGTGCCAAGCGCCAATGGTTAACAGAGAAACTGAAGGATTTGCGGACTGACCCTCACGCTTTTCAAGCTTTGGGCAGGGTCCGCACTCCAGGATATGGAAATTCTAATTGGCAAAGGCTTTGGTGCATAAATAATCAGTAGGAAGAAGGAGACGCGAATTGTCCTGTCTGGAGCTATTAATTATGCAACCAAGTAACTCTCGGGCATTCCCTGCTGCGTTATGATATTCAACGCCCGGCAACGAATAGCCGCTTGCGTGCTTTGTGTAGCAAGTAAGCGTGTGCTCAAGTGATCTCCGAAGATCGTTTTTATGCGAAACATTGCTGTCT
>JAXHUT010000210.1:0-8013 GCA_034189405.1 Chloroflexota bacterium | reverse complement strand
GATGGATCCACTAACCCCTAAAATATTGCGCTGCAATCCTGGTTTATACACCCAGATCAAAATTATTCCAGCAACAGAAAACAACAAGCCTAAAGAAGATAGGACAATTAAGATCTTACCTAAAGTCTGATAGCTGAATTTGAGTTTCATTAAGATTTCTCCTGAAATCCCTCAATTGTTTCATGAAAAATTTTATCCTGAATTTTCCACATTTCATCTTTTTCTGAAGCCTCATAATGATCATAACCCATTAAGTGAAGCGTGCCGTGGATTGCTAAATAAGCACACTCCTGATCAAGAGTCAGATTGTATTTGGGTGCTTGCGCTGCTGCCCTCTCAATTGAGATGATGATATCTCCCAGGTAATACTTGTTTGTTTCGGGATCCGTAAAATCTTGGTTGAAAGCAAGAACATCTGTTGTTTTCGCTTCGTCAAGAAAGACTCGATTGAGTTCTGTAATTTCATCATCGTCCGTTAATTGAATGGTGATATCCACAAATGGCTTCTCGAAGTAGGCGAGTGTGTTTTTAACAGCCATCTCGATCAGGGTTTCGTTTACTCTGGGAAATTTATCCCTTGATCGTTGAATCGTAATCATGTTTCGCTGGTCTGTCCTGCTTTTTCCGAAATTTTTTGAGTGATTTCATCTTTGGGTTTTCCCAAACTAGGGTATTTCACTCTTGGATGGTATGTTCCCATTAAAGTCTGGAAAAATGAATTTTTGACAATTTGAAGGTCTTTCAACGTCAGGTTTGTATCATCGAGTTGACCGTTTCTTTCGTAAAAATCGAAAACAACGTCAATAAGAGACCTTAATTCCTCCTCATCTTGGGGAACCTCTGACCGAGCTCTTGCCTCTGTTCCATCAGCCAGCATCAATAATGCTGTCTCTCGAGATTGCGGTCTGGGACCAGGATAGGTAAATAACGATTTATCCACTTCTGAAGGATCCCCAGCATCTTTAACTGCCTGGGAATACTGATAATGGGTGTACATTGTCCCATGATGCTCACGGATAAAATCAATGATCTGGTTAGGGAGACGGTGTTTTTTTGCCAGTTCCACACCATCGGCCACATGGCTGATGATGGTTTGCGCACTGACGACGGGGTCAATGTCATCATGTGGATTAAGTTCTTCTTTAATTTGGTTTTCGATAAAAAACTGAGGATTGCGCGATTTTCCGCAATCATGATAAATTGCGCCTACCCGCACTAGCAGACCATCCGCACCAATTGCCTCAGCCGCCTGCTCGGCTAGGTTAGCCACTTGCAATGAATGCTGATAACTACCAGGTGCATTACGTAGCATTTGTTGTAAAAGTGGGTGATCAGGACGGGAGGTATCCAATAATTGAAGCGCAGTTGTAAGTCCCAAGATTTGTGAGAATATGTACTGTAGAAGAAGGGTTAATCCAGCTACGACGATGCCGTTTAACAGCGATACGCCGGATAAGGTGGCAATACCGACCCAATCGGTGAAGGAATCCGGGAGGCGATAGGCAAGAATGATGGCTACGCCTGCCAGGCCTATTGTGATTCCAGCGCCAAAAAAAGCGGAAATTCGACGGGCTTTCCCCAAGGTCAATATCCCAATGATCCCAGGTAAAACATAAAAAATCGTCAGATCAAAACCGTTTGGCATTTCATAAGCGGTCATCACGCCTAATATGAGCGATAAAATCGCTGCGATTTCAAAATTAAAGATGATATATAGTGTTAAACCGAAAGCTGCAATTGGGAAAACATAAGGAAGCACTGTACGATCAATGATCGCAAACCGGGCAACAATTAGAAAAATTAAAAATGTAACGGCAATTAACAAAACGGCTTTGACCGAGTAAACCTCATCTACTTGTTGATATGTAAAATATAAACCAATCAGAACACACAAGAAAAGGGTGAATATTGCAGCACCAATGATATCCTGCGTGCGACTGCTAGGTTGAATCAGTCCGTAGCGTCGTAAAGCTTCCCAATCGACTTCTCGAATAATTTGCCCACGTCTCACCAGGGTTTCACCGGAGATGAATGAGCGAATGACGGGGTCAACCGATTGACGGGCTTCATTTATTGCTTCTTGCGTTTGTTCTTCACTATAAAGGCTGTTTGGCACAATAAAGGGTTCCACTAATTCAACGACGATTGTGGCTTGATCCTGCGGCAACGAGAAATCAATTAAAGAAAGGATATTGCCCTTGGCAGCATAAATATCCGATTCCTTCAAAGTGTTGCGCATAATTTGTTCTAATACGTTGGTTGATTCTGATTCAATTGCCTCCCAACGAGAGTCGCTGATTTCCAGGATTTGAGTTTTTGTCTCTTCGGAGAAGTTGATATCTTCTATCGCTTGAATGTCTTCCAATTTTTCTTCTCTGGAAGCATAGATATCCTGACGAATTGTCGTCAGATAATAGAGGATGGTGCGCAGCCTTTCAACCTGGCGGCGTCCAATGCTGGGGTCCGTAGGTAAATATATAGGGTCAACAGCAGAGGCGGCATTCTGACGTGCTTGTTCCGTAAGAACTTCACTTTCGAAGGTTAGGGAATATGGGGCAAGGATGTCCTGTGGTGCCACATCGCCAATTTTCATCGGAAAGGACGATTGGCTAAAAGCTTTGGGCATAATCAGCGCCAAGAACGCAATAATCCCCGATATGACCAGGATAATGATCTTTAGAAATCGGTTTGGGATTATTCGCGCTCTTTCGCTCATGGATTTGCTCATGGGGTTCAGGGGTTTTGAATTAATTCACGGACAATTTTGCTGGCATCTTGACCGGACGCACGCCCCTCAAGCATTGGCATAAGGTTTTTCATTACTGCTCCCATATCCCGCATACTGGTTGCACCCGTTTCTTCAATGACTCGTTTGGCGAGGCATTTAAGCGCATCCTCATCCATCTGTTTTGGCAGAAATTGATTTAATATCTTGATTTCTTTTTCTGCTGCATTGATGAGATCTTCTCGTCTTGCTTGTTTTGCTTCCAGAATTGAATCTTCTCTCATTTTTACTTCCTTTTGAAGAATGCTCAAAATGCGTGATGTATCTAATTCACCACGTTCTTCAACTTCTGCAAGCTTTATGGCAGACATGACCAACCGCAATGTGCGTTTTGTGTCCTCATCCCTTGCTTTCATGGCTGCGGTTAAAGCAGTTTGAATTTCATTTTTTAGTTCCATAGTTATGATTATACCTTTACTTAAGGGGTTTCTTTGCCCAGGAATATGTGAACGGCTTCACCCTTAATATCCAGGGTAAAAAGTTGGCGGAGGATGGTATTTCATTTTCATATCAGGGTTCACAAATTAAATAGTCGCGGAGAGCTTCTAAAGTAGTTGGTCCGATGCCAGAAATATCCAAAAGTTCCTCCAGGTTTGTAAAGGCGCCGATCATTGTGCGATAGTCAATAATATCCGCTGCTTTGGCAGGGCCAATACCCGGCAGGGTTTCTAATGCCGCTTGGTCAGCTTCATTGATATTCAACGGGTAATCATATAAATTATCCTGGTCTGCAGATAGGTTGTTTGGGGCGTTTCTTGCAATACTGGGAATTTCCTGGTCAATTCCAGGAACGAAAATGTAATCACCATCCCTGACCAATAAAGCCAGATTGACTTGCTTTTGGTCGGCATTTCCCGTCAAACCACCAGCAAGGGATATCAGATCTTCAAGTCTAGAGTTCGGATATAGGCTGTAGACACCTGGTAGATTAACCTCTCCTTCAATGTGAACGAGTATTGGCAGCGCTGTACTTGTGGGTTTAGGGGGAGAGGTCTTTGTGGGTGTTGGAGCTGGGGAAAGCGCAATGGGTTCACCAACCTCAGGCCTGGAAATCAACAGGACAAGCCCAGAAGCAAGGAGCCCAATCAGAATGCCAAAAATGATTTGGTGATATTGTTTCAATGCGGACCCCTTCCAAACTGTCAAACTATTATGAAAGTGATTGTCTTTCGTTCTCCAATGATTGCATCAATGTGAAGGCACGAATTGATACTTCAAGCATCTCTAAAGTTGGTTCACGCGTTGTTAATTGTTGCAAAGCTAAATTGGGCTTGACAATTAATTTTACAATAGGTGATTCCAAATGTTTTGATAATAAGTGGATATACTCATATGAAATGCCTGCCAAAATTGGTATCATCAGTAATCTGGATAACAGACGCCAATGAATTGGCATTGGGCCAAACAGGGAGAATATCAGGATGGACAACAACACCAAAGTCAGGATGAACGAGGTGCCACAGCGGGGGTGTTCAACAGAATAGGGCATAACATTTTCAGGTGTCAAGTTGACGTCATTCTCAAATGCATTGATTGTTTTATGCTCAGCGCCGTGATACATAAACACCCGTTTGATATCCGAGATTTTCCCAATGCCCCATAAATAACCGATCAATAAAAATAATTTGAGCCCACCTTCAACCAGGTTGCTGCCCAAAGAACCCAGCGAGGTATATCCTGCTAACAACCCGGAAAGAAAAGCCGGCAGAAGGAAGAACAGACCTATGCTGAGGATTAAGGAAAATGCCAATGTCAAATACAGCGCTGGTCCTTCTAATTTCTCATCTTCACCGGTTTGAACATTAGCTGAGATCGTTAAATAACGCATCCCCAAACCCAGAGAATCCCAAAGCACAATTAATCCCCTTAATAACGGAATTTTTGATAATTTGCTTGTGTAGACCCCAGTTAATTTTTCTTGGTGGGTGACAATCTCGTTGTCGGGCGAGCGGACCGCCATGGCGATTGAGGATTTACCTCGCATGATAACGCCTTCGATAACAGCCTGACCGCCGTAGGATGGAATTTTGTTTTCCAATGTGTTGTCCTTGTGTTCTATAAAGTTAAGCAAAAAACCGAATTAATGCTTCCACACCCTTACGATGGGTTGGCAAGTGTAACCTTTCGTTTGGTGAATGGATTTGATCATCAGGCAGACCAAAGCCTGTGATGATCGAATCAACGCCTAATATCTCTTTCATGGATGTCGCAACAGGAATGGATCCACCCTCGCGCTTCATCAAAGGTTCCACATGCCATGTTTCTTTGAGGGCATCAACAAACAATTCCAGACCGGGTGTATCCGATCCGTTAATATAAGCTGGTGCCCCGGACATGTATTCCAGTTCCCATGTTACAGTATCCGGTACATTTTTTTCTAAAAAAGTTCTCATGCTTTCGTGTACAGCTATTGGATCCTGATCCGGCACAAGCCGCGTTGATATCTTTGCTAGGGCATACGCAGGAATAATGGTTTTTGCACCTTTTTCAATGTACCCAGCATAAAGCCCATTGACGTCTAATGTCGGTCTTGCACCTGCTCTTTCAACAGGGGTGTATCCCATTTCACCGGTTAAGGCTGGAACCCCAGTCATTTCTTTATAAAAGTCCTCATCCAATCCGATCTTGGATAATTTCGTTTTTTCACCATCCGATAATTCACGGACCTGATCATAAAATCCGGGCAATGTCACCCTGCCGTTTTTGTCATGCATCCTGGCTATAAGCTGGGAGAGAACATTTGCCGGATTAGCAACAACCCCACCAAAAATACCAGAGTGAAGATCTGCTTTTGGCCCATAAACACGCAATTCAAAATAGGTCAAACCTCGCAGCCCATAAACGATTGTGGGCTTGTCTGGCGCGATCATACCTGCATCGGGATTTAATACAAAATCACTCTTTAATAAGGTTTTATTCGCTTCCAAAAATGCATCTAGACTAGGGGAACCAATTTCCTCCTCGCCCTCAAACAAGAGTTTGATATTCAACCCCAAATCACCCGTTTTTAGGATGGCTTCAAGCGCAGAAATCACTGCCCAAATCTGTCCCTTCATATCCGATGCCCCGCGGGCAAATAGATAGTCTTCTCTTTCTTGTGGTTCAAATGGTGGTGTATGCCACTCAGTTATAGGATCTGGCGGTTGGACATCATAATGGCCATAAATCAACACCGTTGGTTTCTTAGAATCAACGATATACTCACCGTATACAACTGGGTGCTTTGGGGTAGGATGTTTCGAAACTTTTGAAAATCCAAGAACATTTAATTTTTCAACCAGAAAATCAGCTGCTTTTTGAATATCAGCCTTGTGTTCTTCAGACGTAGAAACGGACGGTATTCTAAGCAGATTGAGAAATTCCTGATGTAAATTCTGATAATTTTTCTGGTAGTACCGGATTGCGTTTGAGATTTTCTGATGCTTATCGGACATAAATTAATTCCTTCCTGATATATGGACGAATAGATTATAATTTACCTTTCAAAATTTGGGCAGTGATTACACCCAATTGGCATTATTAGATATTTATAAAAAGATCTTTGTCAAATTGACGGCACATTCGACACAAGTGATAATTAGTATCATTGTAACCAATTTAGCATATTCACATCATAATATATGTTTGCAGATTAAAGGAGTAGATCATTTATGTCAAATCAGAACGAAAAACAATTAGAAAAAAGAAATTTAGTCATTTTGGGTTGTGGCCCTGCTGGACTCTCCGCAGCCATTTATGCAGCCAGGGCGGATTTGGAACCTTTAGTTTTAACTGGAATGACCTTGCATGGTCAAGCTTCAACGACTGAAATGATTGAAAATTACCCGGGATTTCCTGAAGGTATAAATGGCCCTGAACTGGGGCTGTTATTTCAGGCGCAAGCTGAACGTTTCGGCGCCAAGGTCGAGATGGACCAAGCGATAAAGGTTGACCTGGAAAACACACCTTTCACCGTTGAAACTTTCGGTAAAAAGTACGAAGCAAAGTCTTTGATTATTTCCACAGGCGCGACTCACAGAAAATTGGGCGTACCTGGTGAAAAAAAATTTGTTGGTAGAGGTGTTTCTTACTGCGGTACTTGTGACGGATGGTTTTTCAAGGAAAAGGATATTGTGGTTGTCGGCGGTGGTGACAGCGCCCTCGAAGAAGGATTGTTCTTGACCCGCTTTGCCAATACTGTCACAGTTATTCATAGACGGGATGAACTGAGAGCCGGTGCCATTCTTCGAAAACGTGCTTTTTCTAACCCGAAAATAAAATTCATATGGGATACTGTTGTTACTGAGGTCATGGGGGATGATGCTGTTAACGCCGTGAAATTAAAAAACGTTAAAACCGGCGAAGAAACAATTCACAATACGAGTGGCGTATTTATATTTATCGGTCATGATCCAAATACGGAATTATTTAAGGGACAAATTGAGCTTGACGAAACGGGTTATATTGTGATTGATAAATACATGGAGACTTCTGTCCAAGGGGTTTTTGCTGCAGGCGAAGTCGCCGACCCGCATTTTCGCCAGGTCATTACCTCTGCAGGAATGGGGGCAGCGGCTGCAATCCGAGCGACGCAATTTTTAGAAGAATTAGAAGAAAGCGAATAATATTATAGAAATAAAAAATAAAACCCAGCGTGTGCGACTCTGGGTTGTTTTGATTTAATGTTCTGATGTTATTCAGAATTTGGATTATACCAGCTGAATACACGCTGTTCACTCGGGTCACCCGCCGATTCCCAATTTCCCTCATCTTCCTCTCCGCCTATTTGCCGTGCAATATAAACTGACCAACGGAAGACATGTGGTTTTCCATCTGTAGGAAGGAGAGAATCGGGCACAATGAAGGATGTATCATTTACATATTCTACAATCGTGGTATCATCCTCGCTTGTTAGGTCTGTGATTGTGACCGCGTAGGTTTCGTTCGCCTCCAGTTCACCAACGGCAGCCCATTGGAGCGTTATCACATCAGCGCTGGATATAAATGAAGCACCATTTGATGGAAGCAGCAAATTTGGGCCAGGATATGGGGGTAATGGTGTGGGGGTTGGTGTTGGCCCTGGCGTTGGTTCACGCTGACACAGGGGGATATCCAGTGTTCGTCCTTCAAAGACGGTGTCGTTCAACAAGCCGTTATACTCTCGAAGCGTTGCCATGCTGACATTATATGTGTCGGCAATTGAACTGAGCGTATCACCTTCTTGAACTTCGTAGGTGTAAACCTCACAA
>JAXHUT010000021.1:0-6466 GCA_034189405.1 Chloroflexota bacterium | reverse complement strand
CATTGATAGAGATAATACGGTCTTACCCGCATCCGCACCAGGTCGTGAACGAGTTTTCGCTGGATGTGAGGGTCATCATTTACCCCTGCTAAGAGAACGGACTGGTTGCCAAGGGGGATTCCTGCACGGGATAATTTATCACAAGCCTGTGCCAATTCTGCTGTGATTTCGTTGGGATGGTTGACATGAATATTCAACCATAACGGGTGGAAACGCTGGAGCATGTCACACAAGTCGTCTGTCACACGCTGCGGCATAAATACAGGGACCCGGGACCCAATCCGTATGATTTCAATGTGGGGAATCTCCCGTAATGCAGTCAATAAGCGTTCAAGGACCTTCGGTGCCAGGGTCAGGGGATCGCCGCCGGAGAGGAGCACATCACGCACCTGGGGGGTTCTGCGCAGGTAATCGAGTTGTGCTTCAAAGTCCTTGGAAGAAAAGGTTTGGGAGGGGTCACCAACGATACGTGAACGGGTGCAGTATCGGCAGTAACTGGCACATTGTGTTGTTACCAGCATGAGAACACGGTCCGGGTAACGGTGCACCAATCCCGGCACAGGTGAGTGCGCATCCTCAGCAAGGGAATCTTCCATTTCGCCGGTGAAGGGCATAATCTCGCCAGCGGTGGGAATAATTTGCAGGCGAATGGGATCCAATGGATTATCAGGATCGATTAATGAAGCAAAATAGGGTGTAATATCCACCCTGAACAAGCCTCGCTGGCTGAGGGCTTTTCGCTCACTTTTGGTGAGGGTCACGATTTGTTCAAAGTCCTCAACAGAGTTCAAACGATGGCTGAGCTGCCAGCGCCAATCATTCCATTTCTCGTCGGGGATATCAGCAAAAGCGGATGCGCGCTTGGATATGTATGCTTGCATTTAGACTCCTTTTGTAAATGTTGTCCAGATAATATTAAGATTAACCTTTGGCTTCCTGTCCTAAATTATAAAATCAATTTGATGACCCGGGTTGATTTGTTTCCAATTCACTGAAGAAATAAGCCCGGTTATCCTTATCGGCGATTATTCCTCCAGCCTCTTTCGCCAGGGTATGGTATTTTGCCGTTTCAACATCATCTCCGGCAAGCTTGCATGCCATTGTCTTGCTACGGAGCAAGCGCGAAATCAATATCTTCCTAGGTGCGATCTTCCTTTTTAATTAACGCCCGTGCCAGGTTAAAGCATTTTATTGTAATCACTTTACCGACTCCTGGTTCTTCTTTCACAAGTTCCCCTTTGCTGAATCCCCCCTATCATTCATTGAACATGGCACCAACACTGCGGCCTTCATTTGCCCGTTTGATAACCTCACCCAGCATCGGGCCAATCGTTAACACCTGAAGGCGGTCTCCAAATAAGGCTCGTTTTTCCGGGGACATAGGAATTGTGTTTAGGGTGATAAAACGAGTGACCGGTAGGGCTGCCAACCTCTCGGCAGCATTTTTAGAAAACACGGGGTGAACAAAGACCATGTAAATGTTTCGGGCTTTATATTTTTTGAGGATTTCCACCGCATGAACCATAGAGCCGCCGGTGCTGACCTCGTCGTCAACCAGGATCACATCGCGGTCTTCAACATCACCGATAACGCTCATCGAACGTGGGTTTTTAATATCCAAAGTTCGCTTTTTCTCGATGAATGCCAGGCCGGTGTTTAAAAGATCCGCGTAATCACGCCCCTTTTTAGCAAAACCAAGGTCTGCCGTTACGACAACCGGGTTCTGTAAGCTGGGCGCCAAATCAAGCAGATGTTCCTTAAGGATATGAAAACCGCGTAAAACATCACCAGGGATTGAGAAAAATCCCTGTATCTGCCCGGCGTGCAGGTCGAAGGTCATATACCGATCTGCCCCGGCAATGACGATCATATCTGCGACAAGACGGGCTGTGATGGGGACGCGCGGTTTATCTTTTTTGTCAGAACGGCCGTAAGTCAGGTAGGGGACAACAGCTGTGATGCGACCTGCGGAGTCCAGCTTGAGGGTCTGGATCAAGATTAGCAATTCCATCAAATTGCGGTGGACTGGAGATGACGTGGTTTGAATAACGTAACAATCCTGTCCGCGCACGCTGGAGTGCAGTTTGACAAATAAATTTTCATTGGGGAACTCGATGATGTCCCGACCGCACAAGGGATGGCCTAAATAATCCGCAATCTCCTGGCTTAATCCGGGCATGGAGGTTCCAGAAAATAGTTTGATGTTTCCATATAATAAGTCGTGCTGCATATGAGGGGTAGCCATAATGTTTAGTTCCTTCTGATTAATTCATCGACTTGTTTCTCGTTTTGCTATTCATCTTTTAATACACTCGTAAAATGGACGTCATGGTATTGCCCATGTTGACACTCACCGTGGCGAAATTTGCCCTCGTATTGAAACCCTGTTTTTTGATAGGCACGGATTCTGAACTATCCTCTTTTTCAGCTGCCCGAAGGCGAATCCGTTCACCATGAATGTAGGGCATACAGCACCTGCCTATGATAAGTCGTTAGGGTGATAGGCGGGTTGGCCCACGGAACAAGTAGACTGCTTCACGGATGTTAGACAGGTTCAATAAGATCATCAAGAAGCGGTTGAGCCCAAAGCCAAAACCGCCATGCGGGGGTGTACCGTAACGAAAATAATTTAAATAACTCTCGATCGGTTCAAGTGTCAGACCCTTTGCAAGGGCTTGTGTTTTGAGAATCTTGTAGCGATGTTCTCTTTGGGCACCTGTTGCCACCTCCAGCCCGTTACCAAGAAGATCAAAGCTTCGTGTAATGTTCCTATTGTTCGGGTCTATCATGTGGTAAAAGGGACGCGCTTCAAAGGGCCAATCTGTTACAAAGACATAGTCAGCGCCCTCAGTCTCTTTAAAATGAGCGCCGATGGCTCGTTCAGCGCCCGGGTCCAGGTCAAACTTCTTTTCTGGCGGAAGTTTGTAACCAATTTCTTTTAATAAATCGTGAGCTTCTGCCATGGTGATGCGCGGGAAGGGGGTGGATGGCACGGTCAAGTTCGCATCAAAATTGTCCTTTATTGCATCACCGTGCTTTTCAAATACTTTTTCGTGTGTGTATGCTAGCCAGCGCTCCATAGAAGCCATCAGATCCTCGTGAGACTCGATCCATGAAATTTCCATATCTACGCCTGTAAACTCGGTCATATGGCGGGATGTGAAGGATGGGTCCGCTCTGAAAACCGGGCCAATCTCAAAGACTCGTTCATAGCCGGCAGCCATAGCCATTTGCTTATAGAACTGCGGCGATTGTGCTAAATAGGCTGTGGTTTCAAAGTAGGGGAGGCTGAAAAGCTCTGCACCGCCCTCGCTGGGCGCGCCCATGATCTTGGGTGAGTGTATTTCAATGAAATCGTGCTCAATCCAATATTCTCGCATGGCTTGTTCGGCAGTCGTTTGTACTTCAAAGATCAGGCGGTTGATATCACGACGTAAGTCCAGGTATCGCCAGTCAAGCCGAAAATCCTGGTCTGGCAAATACTCCCCGAAGGGCTCAAAGGGCAGCGGGATTTCAGCAGCATTTTCAATAATCAAATCCTCCAATTGAATTTCGATCCCACCCAATTTGACGATTTCGTTTTCAACGACTTTCCCAATAATTGTAAGCGCAGATTCAGTCCCTAATGTCGAGATTGTTTGCGCCAGCTCCGGGTTTCCCTTTTTATAATGTGCCACCTGCACCAAACCGGTGCGATCACGGATGATGAGGAACTGCATATTTTTTTGGTCACGTAAGGTATGCAGCCAGCCCTTAATGGTCACCTGCTGGTTAATGTGCTGACCTAAATCTTTTATGAGGATACGTTCCATTATATAAATTCTCCTGTTAATCTTTTTGTTGCAAAATAATGATAAATAAAAATAATTGAACTATAACAATAAATCGAGTGCTTCGATTGGGCTGCGTTTTCGTTGAATGATTTCCGACAGAACCTTCTGGTATTTTTCCTCATCAAGAGATTCCTGCCATTGCGCCAGCAATTTATCCCTGATCAACGCTTCAAGGTCTTTTTCCAGGCGGTAGGCTTCTTTCGATTTCCACAAATTAGAAGACTCAAGGTAATCCCTGTGCTGGCGGATGTCATCGACAAGGGTATCAATGCCGCTGCCCTCGACAGCGGTCACCAGTCGAACAGGGGTCTCCCACCCGTGTTTCTGATCAGCTTGTTTTGGTGTGTCACCTTTATCAACAATTGATCGCATCAGGTGTTTTCCAGCAAGGGGCATGCGCTCGCCGCCTCGCCCCATTTCAAGCATGATCTTCAGTGCACGAGCTGTATTTTCTGCCTCAGGACGATCCGCTTTGTTGACCACCAAAATATCAGCAATTTCAAGGATACCGGCTTTAATCGCCTGGATATCGTCACCCATGCCTGGTGCTTCAACGACGATAACCGTGTGCGCTAAACGGGCGATATCAACTTCTGCCTGACCTGCGCCAACAGTCTCAATGATGATCACGTCGAAACCTGCGCCGTCTAACAGGGTTGCAAAGGCTGCTGTGTTGTGCGCCAAACCGCCCAATGCACCATGTGATGCCATTGACCGGATGAAGATTCCTTGGTCACCGGATAAATCCTGCATGCGGATTCGATCACCTAAGAGGGCGCCGCCTGAAAACGGACTGGTCGGGTCAACAGCTACGATAGCGATTTTGGGTGGGTTTTCCTCATGGTCACTTTGACGGATTGTTTTTGCTAACTGGTTGACGAGGGTGCTTTTACCAGAACCGGGTGCGCCAGTCACACCGACCAGGTGTGCATTGCCTGTGAATGGAAACAAGGCAGCCTGGAGGCTTTTGCTCTCAGCTGTATTGTTTTCAATAGCAGTCAAGGCACGGGAAAGAGCGAGCCGATCGCCATTGCGGATAGCTTTGGGGTCAATCAAGGTCATTTCTTAATCACTTTTAGGGTTGACAGCAGCTTTGATTTCAGCAGCGACCCGCTGGGTGTCTGTCCCCGGGCCGTAAACCGCATAGACCCCTTTTTCTTCCAGGTTCGGGATATCGCCTTCAGGAATAATGCCGCCAACAAAAACTTTTACAGTGTCAAGGCTATTTTCGTTTAATTTCTCGATTACAGCGGGTACCAACGCATTGTGTGCGCCTGAAAGAATAGATAAGCCGACAACATCAACATCTTCTTGCAGGGCAGCTTCGGCAATCATCTCTGGTGTTTGCCGGAGCCCGGTGTAAATGACTTCCATGCCGGCATCTCGCAGTGCTCGGGCAATGACCTTGGCGCCGCGATCATGTCCGTCAAGGCCTGGTTTTGCGATTAACACTCGAATTCTTCTATCCGTCATTTATTTCTCCATGTCTTTTGTTTGTACCCTGATTATACCGCGTTCAACAGGTGTTTTAACGAGAGTGTTGAAAAACAAATAACAGCCTTTTTGAAAAACTTTCTTAATGATTATATTGCTTATGGCTCCAGGGTTGAAGCGAGATTCGTAGGGCGGGATGCGATCGCCTGCACAGAGGAGGTACGACGTGGTGTCATCCCGCCGATTTGTCGCAATAGCCCAAAAACATAACGTTAGACAAGATTTAAAGTAAAACCCATGCCATAAATGGTGCGGTGACCCTCACGTCGTACCTCCTCAGCACCTGAAGGTGTTCCGCTGAGCTCCAGGCAGGCAACCACACCGCACCCTTGTACAAAAACTGGTTATCCCGCGTTCAACAGGTGAATTAACCTTTGCTGAAAGGGAAAATGTGTGTAAATTTCTTAAAGGAACAAAGCTCAGTCGATGCTTTAAGGGGATTGCACATCATGCGCTGTATTTGTCAATGCCGGAGGCATGTAAAATTTCACCGTAATAAATTCGGTGATAATCTCGGTTTGGATAATGGCGATAAATCCCCTGATCTAAAAAGTGGGCAGGGTTCAGGTCATTTGCATACATTTTTTGGCATTCAATCACAATTTCTGCTTCTTCAAATGTGGGCGCTGCCACCTTGTCTGCAGGTTCTGGCGTCAGCCCTGACTCTGCAATCTTATCCCCATCTCGCCCGGATTTTGTCCCCAGTAAACTCAGGGCTTTTTGATATTGTTTGGGGAAGGCGGATAGCGTAAAGGTATCGTATTTCTCCATGAAGTTAAAGGTGTGGCGAGAGAACCTTACGGCAACGAATACAAAAGGCTTGCTCCACATGGTCCCAAGAGCACCCCAGCCAATGGTCATAGTATTAAAGTCGTTCCTGGCATAGTCCCCGCTGGTCAATAAGACCGATTGGTGATGGAAGAGGTCGTGCGGTTTAATTTGTAAGTGTGCAACTTCGATAGGTTTTCTTTGCATATTTGCTCCTTTCATAATGATAGGATGATACCATTTTTCGCGGGATTTTTGGATAATATTTGACATTGCTCTTGCTGATAAATATCCTTATGTCGTCCTGTAAAATTCAGGATGATTCGCGGGAGATAATCGATGATCTCCCGGATCAATTATATTGCGAAAAA
>JAXHUT010000209.1:0-2914 GCA_034189405.1 Chloroflexota bacterium | reverse complement strand
GTTTATCATTTCTGTAGTCCTCTTTGGTTTATTGGTGGCTATCATACCCAATATTACCGTAGAGGACTACTTCCTAACTAGCATAAGGCCATATTCACAATGACCTATTCACTATTCACAATTCACAATTCACCATTCACTAACTCCAAAAATCACCCATACCGATACCGCCACTGTCAAAAGGGTGATCAAACCGTACCCCAGCAATTTCCGCATGACCTCGCCCTCTTTCCCGGACAACCCAACCGTGCTGCAGCCAACGATGACTTTCGCCGGGGCAAGCACGCTCCCCAAAGATCCCCCCGCTGTTTGGGCAGCTAAAATAAGCGGCACGCTCAGGTTCAGCAGCTGGGCGGTATGCTGCTGCAACACGCCAAACAAGACATTTGAATTGGTATTGCTGCCCGTGATAAACGCACCCAGGGCGCCGATGAAGGGTGCTATCGCCGGGTAAATCTCACGTCTAAAGCTGACGCTCAAACCCTCCGCCAGCAAGTAGGTCATGCCGGCATGCATCATGATCGATGCAACGCCAACCATCGCCAGGATTCCCAGGCTGGCGTTAACACCACTGCGGAGGACATTGCCGAAGATTCGCTTTAAAGATCCTTTTTCTAGGTAACCGAGTTTACGATAAATAAAAAATGAGAGGATACAGCTGTAGAGAAGAATCGCGCCGGGATGGGCAAATATATTGATCCCGCGTCCAGGGCCAGCTGCTGTCACCCAACCATATCCTGTTGACACCTCGGGAAAATCCAGCGAAAAAATCACCTGGCTTAAAAAAGATTTAATCGGTGTGACCAGGTTGATCACAAATGCAAGCAGGACCAAAATTTCGTAGCCAAGCAATGACAGCCATAGAGACTTTCCCCTGTCTCTTTCGTCAACTGAACTTTCAACCGCATCTGCTTTGTCAGCATGATTGCGAAAAGTTGGCAGCCGCACCAGCAAAAAACCAAACACAAGGCCGACAACACCTGCGCCGGTCGTCCCCAGTGCCCACAACCCGTTGGTAACCAGTAGATACTGCGTAACGCCCATAACCACACTCAACAACAAAGTCGGCAGAAACGCACGTTTTAAGCGCCGCCATCCATTGCCGATCACAGCAACCAGCAGACCGCTGGGGAAACCCGCAATGCCAATCAATATGGCTGATAATGCTCCCAGGGCTTCGTAAGATAAACCGGTCACAGCCATCAAAGACTGAAAGGAGATGCCCAATGAACCAAATGTGACCGCCCACCCATCTCCCAGGGATGCCATAGCAACCGCCTGGACAGGGCTAAACCCTAAGCCAACCAGCATGGGCGCGCAAACCGCCACGGGAACGCCAAAGCCCCCCAGTCCCTGCAAAAAAGTCACCATCAGCCAGCCAATCAAAAGCGATTGCATCACACGATCGCCGGTCAACCTGGGCAGGGTTTGACCGATCATGCGGATCGCCCCTGCTTCCCGGGCAATATTAAAAAGGAGTAAAGCCGTCCAGATGATGTACAGCACATCCAGGCTGAGGAGGACCGCTTTCACCTGAGCTACGGCTAAAAGATCAAAGCCGGCGCCAAAGAAGAATAAAGCCAGCAACACCGCCGTCAACCAGCCCAAAGCTCCTGCACGGCTGCCTCCCCAGCGGAAAACCAGCATCATCACCAGGACTACCAACACAGGGGAGAATGCCAGCAGCCAATTCCAAATCGTCAAAGATAATTCCATAAAAACAAATCCTAATTATGCAAGCTTAATCGTCTCACCAAGCATCTCAACATGGGCAGTCAAAACACCCGCTGTTCCAGGCTGTCCGCCGCCCACAAATATCGTAAATGAACCCTTTTCAATGATCCAATCACCATTTTCATCCGCAAGGGCAAATTGCTTTGGATTGATCGAAAAGGTCAAGGTCTCTGTCGCACCCGCCCCCAGGTGAACACGCTTAAATCCCACCAAATGATGCCTCGGGACGGGCAAGGATGCGTCATTATCACGCAAATAAACCTGGACGACCTCATCGCCATGGACCTCGCCGGCATTCTTCACCGCGCAGCTAATCTGCACCGTTTCCGAGCCCCATATTTGCGACTGGCTTAACGTGAGATGCTGGTATTCAAAATGAGTATAACTGAGCCCATAACCAAAGGGATAAAGCACATCCCCATCAAAATAACGATAGGTCCGGCCAGCCATCGTGTAATCCTCAAAAGGCGGGAGCTGCTCAACTGAGCGATAAAAAGTCACCGGCAGCTTTCCGCCGGGGGCCGAATCGCCGAACAAAACCTCCGCCACTGCACGCCCACCCGCCTGCCCGGGATACCATGCTTCCAGGATCGCCGGCACGTGTTCATCCGCCCAATTGATCGCCAGCGCACTGCCATTGATCAACACCAACACAACCGGTGTTCCCGTTTCAACCACAGCTTTAAGCAATGCTTCCTGTTCACCCGGAAGGCGGAGATCCTCACGATCACCCTGGCTGACGAGCCCATTCCCCAAACCTTCGCTCTGGCCCTCTTCCCCCTCAACCTGCTGCGAAAGACCCATCACCATGATGGCTAACGCCGCTTCTTCTGCAATTCGGACGGCTTCATCAAAGCCCTCCTTCCCCGAAGCCAGAATCTCACAACCCCTGGCATACTGCACTGAGGTGCTGGGTGAAAGGATCTCCCGGATGCCCTCCAGGATAGTCACGGATTCTGAGGGTGTGCCGTAGTAATTCCCACGCAAGACCAGCGCGTCATCCGCATTGGGCCCGATGACAGCAATGCGATCAAGGTTTTTATTCAAGGGCAGTAGATGGTTTTCATTCTTCAATAAGACCAGGGACTGCCTGGCTACCTCCAGTGCTAAAGCCTGGTTGGCGGGGGAATCCACAGCCGCAATCGGGATGTGTGCATAAGGTACAGCTTCTATCGGGTCA
>JAXHUT010000208.1:0-2661 GCA_034189405.1 Chloroflexota bacterium | reverse complement strand
CCATCCCCGATGAACTTATCCAGCGAAGCGGTCGGATCGGGCTCAATGCCGTCCCCGAACCCTGGCGGTCCATCCCCTGGCGGTTTTTCGTGGATCGGGGGGCGCTTGATGGATAAAAACACCCATCTCTACCAGCAAATGCTGACCATCCGATCCTTTGAGAGCTTGCTGCTTGAAAAATTTTCAACGGGGATCTTCACCGGCACAACCCACACCAGCCTCGGGCAGGAAGCCAATGCCGTTGGCGTGCTGTCCCACATTCATGAAAACGATGTGGTTGTCAGCAATCACCGCTGTCACGGGCACTTTTTAGCTTACGGCGGCGATCCTCGGGCGCTTTTTGCCGAATTGATGGGAAAACCAGAAGGCGTATGCGGCGGCGTGGGTGGGTCGCAGCATTTGCATTGGCGCAATTTCTATTCCAGCGGTGTGCAGGGTGGTACCGTCCCCATGGCAGCCGGGATGGCATTGGCGGAAAAGAAAAAAGGAGACCAGGCTGTCGTGATCGACTTCATGGGCGATGGTACCCTTGGCGAGGGCATTGTCTATGAAAGCTTGAATATGATAGCCTTGTGGGATTTGCCGATATTGATCGTCCTTGAAAACAACCATATCGCACAAACAACGCCCGCGGATATTGCCATTGCAGGGAGCATCACCCAGCGTTTTGAAGCCTTTGGCATCCCTGTGACACATATCGACAGCAGCGACGTCCTTGAAATCAGCCCCCTTGCTGGTGA
This sequence comes from Chloroflexota bacterium, assembly GCA_034189405.1. Lineage (GTDB taxonomy): Bacteria > Chloroflexota > Anaerolineae > Anaerolineales > Anaerolineaceae > Brevifilum. The sequence goes on along the minus strand of JAXHUT010000208.1, from coordinate 1,921 downwards.
CTTAATTCATTGCGTGAGAGGTGAAAGCATGCCGCAAGCATTGGTTATCGACACCGCACGCCTGGGCACCCATTCCAAGGGTGATGACACCCGTCCGCAAGAAACGGTCGAGAATTTATGGCAGGAACGGGACCCCATCACCATCCATGGTGCGCGACTCCCTGAAATAATTCTGAATAACATTAGAACCGACATTGAAAGACGCATCAAAGTTGCCTTCAATGAAGCATTACAAGGGGGTGCCTAATGACCGACAAATCAAGCAGCACTGTTCTCAGTTCCCTCAACCTGGGTTTACGCCAGTCCCTTCAGGATGACCCGAAAGTTATCCTGCTCGGTGAAGATATCCTTGACCCCTACGGCGGTTCATTTAAAGTAACACGGGGGCTCTCGTCCCAATTTCCTGAACGTGTCATGACCACACCCATATCCGAGGCAGGTATCACCGGGATTGCCGGCGGTTTGGCGCTGCGTGGGTTTCATCCGGTGGTGGAGATCATGTTTGGCGATTTCACCACCCTGATCGTCGACCAGGTGGTCAATCACCTGGCGAAATTTACAGCCATGTATCATGAGCAAACCAGCGCACCGGTTGTGATCCGCACCCCCATGGGCGGGCGGCGCGGTTACGGGCCAACCCACAGCCAGACCCTGGAAAAATTATTTTTAGGCGTGCCCGGCTTGCGCGTTTTAGCACCCTTTCATCTTCAAGGTGAGGATAAAATTGGCAGCCCGGGAAAATTACTTTACAATGCCGTCACCCAGGGCGAATCACCAACGCTGTTTGTTGAGAACAAAATGAAATACCTCCTGAAATTATTATCGGAATCCGATTTGACCGAATACAGGGTCACTAATCATGGTGGGTCAGCGAAAAGCGATTTTCCGTTTTACGAACTTCGTTTAAAGGGCGCCCCTGCCGCAGGGGTCACGCTGGCAGCTTACGGGTATATGGCAAAATTAGCCATGGATGCCATGCATCAGATTGCTTACCAGCACGAAATCTTTTGTGAACTTCTCGTTCCTACCCAGCTGGCACCCTTTGAAATCGATCCCCTGTTAGCGTCGGTGAGGCGTACCTCGCGCTTGCTAACGATCGAGGAAGGGACCTTGTCCCTGGGCTGGGGTGCTGAGGTGCTGGCACGGACATCTGAAGCGCTAGGCGCCGATCTCAAAGCGGCAAGGCGGGTCGCAGCCAAAGAGACGGTGGTCCCTGCTGCACCAAACCTGGAAGCCGAGGTCCTGCCGGGTGTTGGCGATATCATCCAACATGTTAAAGAAATGGTGTAAATAGTATGGATAAGCTCAGCCCCATTAAAATTCCTTTGCTGAATCCCAATGAACCCGAAGCTTTATTAGCCTCTCTTGAAGTTGCTGAGGGTCAGAAGGTTGAAAAAGATGATTTAATCGCCCTGGTTGAAACCACCAAACCCACAGGTGAGATCCGGTCTAAAGAATCGGGATATTTTGTCGGTCTGCGCTTTGCACAGGGGGATACCCTCCGGGCAGGCGAGGTGCTGGCTTATATTGGCAGCACACCCGATTCCAGTGATCCATCGCTGCCCCCCTGGTCAGGTGAGATGGAAAAGTTACCTGATACACAAACAACAGAACTGAGGATCACAGACCCTGCCCGAGAGCTGGCGCTTGCCAGCGGGATGGATTTATCCAGCCTGCCTCAAGACACTTTGGTGACACGAGAAATGGTGGAGAGAATGACTGCGCCTGCAGCACCGCTTGATGCCGCTAGTGTTCCTGCAGATGAGAAGCGACTCCTGGTTTATGGGGCTGGCGGTCATGGCCGATCCCTGGTTGCCCTGATCCGAGAATTAGGGGGCTACGAAATCATTGGCTTTCTCGACGACGGTTACGAAGTCGGGAAAGAAGTGTACGGCTTAAAGGTCCTGGGGGGCGCTGACCG
>JAXHUT010000207.1:0-2189 GCA_034189405.1 Chloroflexota bacterium | reverse complement strand
TACGAAGTTCCCGATGCTGGTTGGATGGGTCATTATGGCGTAATCACAGGTTATAATGATACAAAATCACAATTCATCATTCAGGACTCTTATCCCAGCAATGGGGAGAACATGGTGTATTCTTACGAAAGGACTGAATATTACTGGCAATCCTTTAATTATCTGTATTTGGTTATTTTTCCACCCGATCGGACAAATGAAGTAAATTCGATTTTAGGACCGCATAGTGATGAAACGTACAATCTAAAATATGCTGCCCAAAAAGCTCTTGATGAAACAAAGACAAATCGGGGCCGCGATCTGTTTTTCTCCTGGTACAATTACGGCACTAGCCTGAGGCATTTGAATGATTATTATGGTGCCGCACAAGCTTTTGATAGTGCATACGAAGTCCTCCAGGATGAATTTGAAGGCTACAATCCTGTCTGGCGAATTACATGGTATCAAACAGATCCTTATTTTGCATATTATAATACAGGTCGTTATCAGGATGTCATTGATTTAGCTAATGATACTTTTTCCAATTCTTTTGAGCCTGCGATTGAGGAAAGCTGGGTGTGGCGCGGCCGAGCGAAAGTAGCACTGGGCGATATTGAAGGGGGTATTGAGGATTTCCTTGAAGCCCTTAAGTGGCACCCGGACTGGTGGGTGGCTGAAGCGGAGCTGCAAAGTTTGGGCGTAACACCTTGATGGGTTAAATATCATTCAACTATGAATCCGCCACAAACCACAGTTAACTAAAACTAACCCCAATTTGCAAATCACTCAAAATACAAATATAATAATAAATGTGAACAATATCTAATTAATTCACTAAATTCGGAGGTGCATATATGTTACATAAAATTTTAAAAGACCTTGATCAACACGCTCATATTGAATCTGTTGATGCCCATTGTGATATCCCCTGCGGTATCTACGATCCGCATCAAGCTCAAATTGGCGCCCTGACCGTGATCCGCATGATTGACCTGATCGATCATACTGTGAATGAGGCGGATAAAATGGGTCGTGGTGAATTCTATAACAGCGTTGCGCGTTATATTGCCGTCAAAGAAGAACATGGAGAATTGACCAAGCATGAAATCCGTGTGATTTGGGGCGACTTTATGAAGGAAACCCACACAGAGCAATATCCGCAGCTGCCCGGCTTGGTTCACAAGATCATGGCGCTGGGTTCCAAAGCACGCCAAACCATTGATCGTGAAACAGCTTTAGCATTATTGAGTGCCGTTAATGAATTTGCCGAGATCTTTTGGGAAATCAAGGGCATTAAAACCAAGCGGGTTAAATCCCCTTATTCTGTCAGCGAAGAGATCGTCGTCCCTGAACTCTAAATAAATGTTAAATCTTCTCAAGGTGCGCGGCCGCAGCCTTCATCCTGACTATCAAGATGGCGATTATGTCTTAACGGCTCGAGCACCTTTTCCTTCTGGTAAAATCAAGGCTGGCGATGTGATCGTTTTTCGCCAGCCAGTTCACGGTGTATTGATCAAGCGCGTCACCAGAGTCTTTGATAATGGGCAGACCTACCAGGTTAAAGGCACCCAGATCGACAGCACAGACAGCAGAAATTTTGGCCCAGTGTCTTTATCGCAGGTTTCAGGAAAAGTGATCTGGCATATACGGCAAAAGTAATTTTTTAAAGAAAGCCGGGTCAGGTTGAAAGCAGATCTCCTATTACTCATTACGGCTGCCATTTGGGGCTTTGCCTTCGTCGCACAGCGCGTTGGCATGGACTCAATGGGGCCGTTTACATTTAATGCCATCCGCTTCAGCATGGGCGCGCTTGTTTTACTGCCCCTAACATTGAGACAATCCAAAAAAGACAAACAACCTCTGAAGGCAAGCTTCAAAACTCATCCATGGGCGATCTTGATCACAGGGACAGTCTTATTTCTCGGTGCATCCCTGCAGCAGATTGGGTTGGTGGGCACCACCGCTGGAAAAGCGGGGTTCATCACCGGTCTCTATGTGATTTTGGTACCGCTGCTGGCATTGTTATGGGGCAGCCAGACGCATATCGCCCATTGGCTCGGCGCAATTTTTGCTGTGGTTGGGCTTTATTTGCTTTCCGTTAAATCTGGCTTCCAGGTGTCCCCCTATGACCTGGTGGTTTTGTTGGGCGCCTTCGCCTGGGCTGGGCATGTTCACCTGGTTGGTCGCTATTCTGATAAGGTTGGCCCGAT
>JAXHUT010000206.1:0-2289 GCA_034189405.1 Chloroflexota bacterium | reverse complement strand
GCCGAATCTTGTGCTGGAATGCGGCGTTCAGCGAATATACCAAACCCCGTGTTGATCCCATATACCGGCTCACCTCGATCCACGATTTGCTGCACCCATTTACGGGATTCATTGATCGCTTCTTTTGCTGATTCTGCAAGCGCCACCGTCGCACCATGTCTGGCAACACTGGTTATTTCTTCTATCGTAAGACTCTGACCATCGATTACTATCGGCTTCAATTCAAGACTCCTGGATCTAAAAAACCATCCCTATCAATACAGCAACCAGCGGGATGGTGATATTGTCATTATGCTCAAAGTGTATAGATTCAACGATTGTGGCTGATAACGCGATAATGGCAATAGGAATTATGGATTGCTCAAGGGCGAGAGTCAAATAACCCTGTCCTATGAAAATCCAAATTACAAAATAGATAATCGTTAGCAAAACAAAAATCGTGCCTGTGTCAATATAAAATATTTTCCTGCTGGTGTGGCTGGCTGCCCAACCCTTATGAGCAAAATAATCTTTAATCCGCAGCCAAACTAAAGCGATTGCCAGGGTTATAACTAATGCCATCATGTTATTATTCAACACGCAAATATCACTTTCATGTAACAATTTTACAAATCAAGCTGCGATTTCACTTGCTCCAACGGTCCATGTTCCGCTCAACTTCCCTTTCCATATCTCGCTTCTTGATAGCCTGCCGTTTATCGTACTGTCGTTTTCCTTTGGCTAATGCTATTTCCACTTTGGCAAGCCCATCGCGGAGGTACAGCATGGTAGGAATAATTGTCATACCCTTCAAACGAACACCGTCCCACAGCGCCTTAATTTCACGTTTGTGTAATAACAACCTTCGTTCTCGCTCAGGATCATGGTTGAACGAACTTGCCTGGTCATAGGGAGCGATATGCGCGCCTACCAACCACGCCTGCCGCCCATTTGTTCTGACATAAGCTTCAGAAAGCGACACCTGGCGGGCACGAATGGATTTTATTTCCGTACCTCGGAGCGCTATCCCCGCCTCGTAAGTGTCAAATAATTCATATTCGAATTTCGCTTTTCGATTTCTTTCAATAATCTTTATGCTATCCATAGTTCCTATTTTAACACAGACGAAAGTGTTAATGAATAGCTTCCTAAAAACAATTTTGAATCGACAAAGTACTCAAATACTGTTAATGAAACATCTATAACTCATGGGTATAATAAGGAGCTGATAGAGGAAAATCAAATTGGAGAGGGATGAACTATGGAAATTACATTGGCTTTAGGCGGTGGCGGTGTCCGGGGGGTTGCCCATATCGGTGTATTGAGAGCTTTAGAAAACCATGGTTTTGTAATAAAAGCTATTGCCGGTACAAGCGCCGGGGGGTTGGTTGGGGCAGTTTATGCTGCTGGAATCAGTACGGAAAAAATCGAAAAAGCCGTCAGCGAAATGGATAAGAATCGATCCTTTTGGCATCAATCTGATGAAAACCCATCCCTTTTGGGACTCTCTGGTGTTACCAATAAACTCTCAGAACTATTATCAGATCGAACTTTTGAGGAATTAATAATACCCTTTGCTGCAACTGCTGTGAGTTTACACTCCGGTGAAGAAATCATCCTGACCAAAGGAAAAGTTCTCGATGCAGTCCTGGCAACCATTGCGGTTCCTGGCGTATTCCCAAGCCAGGAAATTGGTGGGCGAGTATTAATTGATGGCGGTGTGTTAGACCCGGTTCCCGTACAAGTTGCCCGGTGGATGCGGCCCGACCTTCCTGTCGTGGCTGTCATGCTGCACAAAACACCGGAAGGATGGACCTCCGGAGATCTTCCACTGCCCATCTCAATCCCAGGACCGAGCTCAATCATCGATCGTTTAACAAATTTACGCCCGGTTCAGGCGCTCAAAATTTTTTCCCGTGCTAGTGAAGTCAGCAGTCAGCATTTATCAGAATTATCAATGCGTCTGTACAAACCAGAAGTTATCATCACCCCGCGAGTCGGACACATCGGTATGCTTCAGAACATCAATGTCGAAGAGATGATCCAGGCGGGGCTGGATGCAACAGATGACGTATTGAATCAAATTGAATCAGAAGCGAACTGGATGAAAAAACTTCAACGCAAGGTAAAAGAAAAAGTTCTTCCCAGCGAAAAGCCAGAAATTTGGGGAGAGCTGGATATATAATGCGTTATGCTCCCTGCACAGACAAATCTTTAAAGTCGCACCAATCCAGGATGGAACACCTATAATATGCCTGAAAATAATCAGCCCCAAGAAGCAGTCATTAAAGACTGGACCTTCAGAATCAA
>JAXHUT010000205.1:0-2353 GCA_034189405.1 Chloroflexota bacterium | reverse complement strand
CCATTCTTTCACCACCGATAACTGCATTCCCTACATATTCTGACACAATTCTAATAGACGTATCTTATATATATATTGACAAATTGGATATAATCACTCTACTATAAAAAATATAGTAAGGTGGAGATATGAAACTAAATTACCCAATTGCAAAAGCCGCCACCTTTTTAGGAACCAAATGGACGCTTGAGTTGATCTACTATCTCCGGGAAGGCCGAAAGTTCTGTGAACTTCAGGAAATTATGGGAGGTATAAATCCAAACACCCTTTCACATCGGCTTAAAACGCTGGAGGCAGAGGAAATCGTCAGTCGTCAGGTCGTTCCTGATACCCAGCGGCATATGGATGAGCGCTATGCTATTGTAGGCGCTCAGCCTTACGAAAACTTTGTGAGCGCATTGGAGCAAATTGAACAAGAGGCTGGCGTTCAATTTCAGGAAATGCATTAACCTTTGATTGCTGAGAGACGGTCTCGACAGGAGTCATTTTAGATAAGGAGGTATTGATGACAGAAGAAAATATGGGAAATCGCGCTGCCCAAATTGTTTTTCTATCCCACGGCGGAGGGCCTTTGCCCATCCTGGGTGATACGGGCCATCGAGCGATGGTAAAATTTATGAAAAGACTGCCCAACCTGCTAAAGAAACCGGATATGATCCTGGCGGTTAGCGCTCATTGGGAAGAATCTACCCCAGCATTGTTGGGAGCCCAAAACCCGCCGATGCTTTATGACTATTACGGATTTCCTGACCAGGCATATCGCATCACGTACCCGGCGCCCGGGAATCCGAAATTGGCAGAGCGGGTGGCAGGGATGTTAAAAGATAACAACTTTTCTGTAAAGATAGATCGTGAAAGAGGGTTTGACCATGGCGTGTTTATCCCCTTGAAACTGATGTATCCGGAGGCAGCTATTCCCGTCGTTCAACTGTCACTGATTCGCAGCTTGAACCCAGCCGCTCACATTGCGCTTGGCCAAGCGTTGCGGGAATTACTGACGGAAAACATTCTCGTGGTCGGTTCAGGGTTTACTTTCCACAATCAGAACGCCTTTTTTGGGCACTCTAGGGCAGAATCCGACCCCAAAAATGAAGCTTTCCAAAATTGGCTGATCGAAACCTGCACAGGCCCGATTTTACAGTCTGAGCGGGAACAACGATTGGTCGATTGGGAAAAGGCACCCAATGCGCGCTACTGTCATCCCCGCGAGGAGCATCTGTTGCCGCTGCACGTATGCCAGGGAATGGCAAACGAGCCCGCGGAGGTAGTATTTGATGACGAAATATTAGGCAAGCGCGGCTTGGCATTCCTGTGGGCATGAGTTGTTGGAGGCTATGAACTCTATTTAGCTCGATCAGGGTTTGGACTCAGTCCTAGAGGAGATACTCTGAGCAGCTGATATCACAAGGGCAATCTCTGGCGCAAGAACGCAGCGTTATGGATCAAAGCGATTCAGACATAGCCAAGCAAGTGCACATAAATGCGACTTATCCGGTCATCCGAATAGCAATAATGATGGATAAAAATACGGAAGTTAAAATGGAAATTGAAGCGATGAAGAACCTATCAATCTACCATCTTGTTCGTTTTCCGGCCGGGTATAACACAGAAGCTCCCAATACGGTTTACCCGACTATCCTCTCCCTGTATGGCCATGGAAACGCCAAAAGAAGTGTATGCCAGAAAAAGACAGGTCGCAACTATCTTTTCTGGAAGGCAGCGATATGGAACGGAATACCGGCAGCAAATAAAGACATTCCGCTTGAAGTATATTTTCCTGGCTGGGAAGATCATCCGAACAGCCAGAAGCTTAATCATGAAACTTTCTGAAAAATATCTGTATCGAGAGATGCATGAACAAAGCCTTCCCTGAAAAAACGCTCGTTCTCATATCTCAAACCAATGTTTTCATTTAATTTGATTTGAAATAACCATTTCAGATGAGAGATTTTCTTAAATGGAGCTCTAGGTGCACTAAAAAGTTGTGGGTTAAACAGCCAAGGGTCAAGTCACTAATGCAAAGATCCTTCGGGCTAAGGCTCCTCAAAGCGCAAACGACGTTTCTTGTTTTTGGCTGCCTAACAACCGAGCTGGGGTGGTACAGTTGATCCTTCAGACAACTTTGGAAGGCCCTTCCTTTCCTTGGTTGTTCGGTATCATTCTCTCTCGAATTTGGGGGCCTGAAGGCTGCACGCCGCGATGTGGGACATTCTTTGCAATCTCCGGAGTGCAGGCCCTGCCTGGAGTACAATGGAACACCTTTAGGTGCAGAGCTTGAAAAGCGTGAGGGTCAGCCCGCAGAAACCTGGCTGAGGTGAGGGTATGCCTCCCTTCCATCATTTTTCTAAAGGGG
>JAXHUT010000204.1:0-14430 GCA_034189405.1 Chloroflexota bacterium | reverse complement strand
CCGAAGCTGGTCAAAAAGCCATGCAAATCATTGCGTATCTCCCACCGCAATGGCTTGATGGACCCATTATTTATATCGCTGTAGCCATTGCATTTGTCTTTATTTTGGTGGTGTTTATCTGATGAAACACGTTCACTTCATTGGGATTGGTGGCACAGGTCTTTCTGCCATCGCGCGGGTATTGCTTGAAAAAGGCTACGCGGTCAGCGGTTCTGACCGTGAAGCATCACCCTTGTTTAAAGCAATTACCGATGCAGGAGCCCGGACCTACTTAGGTCATGCTGCCGAACAAATCGCTGGTGCCGACCTGGTTATCCGATCCTCAGCTATTCCAGATAACAACCCTGAGGTTATCGCTGCCAGAGCGCAGGAAATCCCGGTGTTAAAGCGAGCTGATTTTCTCAAGGAACTCACCAAAGGCAAAGAAACTATCGCCGTTGCCGGCAGTCACGGAAAAACAACAACCACGGCAATGTTAACCTGGATTTTGGAGGGGCTAGGAACGCAGCCCAGCTTCATTTCCGGCGGCATGGTCAATCAACTCGGTTGCAACGCTCGAGCAGGCGCTGGTGCTTACTTTGTCATTGAAGCCGATGAATTTGATTACATGTTCTTGGGTCTTTCACCCAAAATTGCCATCGTAACCAATATTGAACATGATCACCCCGATTGTTTTCCAACCGAAAGTGATTACCTGGACGCCTTTAGCGCCTTTCTGGCACGGGTTCGACCCGATGGTTTTGCGTTAATGTGCCTGGATGACCCCCAATCCCGCACATTATTTGAGAAAATGAAAGACGGTCAAATTCAATTATTAAGCTATGGGACATCTCCCAACGCTGATTATTATGCGCATGACATTAAAGGTGTTGACGATAAAACGAAATTTATACTTACGCATAAAAAGAATGGTGGCTTAACGGAAACCCTTGGCACCATCAAACTCAGTGTTCCAGGACATCATAACGTCCTAAACGCAACCGCGGTACTGGGTGCTGTCCACCAGTTAGAGATGCCCATTGATAACGCAATTCTAGCGCTCAATAATTTTCAAGGCACTGGAAGACGATTTGAAATTCTCGGGAACATCGAGGGCAGGGTGATTATTGACGACTATGGGCACCACCCAACACAGATTGCTGCAACCCTGGAAGCAGCACGTTCACGATACCCACATCATCGCATCTTTGCTGTCTGGCAGCCGCACACATACTCAAGGACTCAATGGCTTGAAAAAGAATATGTTCGTGCGCTGAGCCAGGCAGACAAAGTCATCGTACTAAAAATATATGCTGCCAGAGAAAAAGACGAAGGTTACACTGCAAAAAACATTGCGCAATCGATCGCAGACGTTGAAGCACACTACATCCCCAACATGGACGATGCAGCAAACTTTTTGCTTGCTGAATTAAAACCGAATGATCTGGTCATTGTATTTTCAGCTGGTGATGCCACAAAGATTAGCCGGGATGTTCTAAGGGAATTGCAACGCCGTTTTTCGAAGGAACAGGATCAACCATGACATCCATACCCATGAACGATCTCAAAGCGATGTTTGGCTCAAAACTGCACGAGAATGTCGCCATGGCTAATTTCACAACAGCCCAAGTCGGTGGCCCTGTTCCCGCCTTAATTTCCATCCAGAGCCTTGATGATTTGATAAAGGCGTCGACGTTCCTTTGGGAACGGGCAATTCCTTTCATCATTCTAGGCAGCGGTTCGAATATTCTGGTCAGTGACAAGGGTCTTGATCGCATCGTGTTACATAACAGGGCACATAATATTATGATCAACACAAAATCTACCCCCCCCAGCATTGAAGCCGAATCCGGTGCTATTCTCGGCACCGTTGCCCGGCAGTCAGCATTACGAGGGCTGAGCGGCATGGCATGGGCAGCACCTGTACCAGGAACTGTCGGGGGCGCTGTTTATGGTAATGCTGGTGCTCATGACGGCGATATGGCTAAAAGCCTGAAGATGGCAAAAATCTTGCACCAAACAAAAGGCATAGAAGATTGGCCCGTCGAAAAACTGGCTTACCAGTATCGCAGCAGCATTCTCAAGAGAGAAAAAATGCCTGTCGTGGTACTTTCTGCGGTTTTAAATGTTGTTCGAACCAGTCGTGAGGAGGCTTGGGAAAGGATCAAGTCTTATCAAACACATCGCAAAGAAACCCAACCCCCCGGAGCATCGATGGGTTCTACGTTCAAAAACCCCGAAGATGATTATGCTGGTCGGCTAATTGAGGCAGCAGGTCTTAAAGGGCATCGTGTCGGAATGGCTATGATCAGCCCCGTCCACGCCAATTTTATTATCAATCTTGGCGGTGCTTCGGCAAAAGAAATTTGGCAGTTGATGACTCTAACACAAGAAACGGTCCAGGAAAAATTCGGTGTCTCGCTAGAGCCCGAGATTGAACTCGTTGGTGAATTTAAGTAATGGAAAAGTAATGGAAAATAAATTAAAGCTCGGCATCATTTACGGCGGTCGTTCTGGTGAGCATGACGTCTCACTGATGTCTGCGCGTTCAGTATTATCCGTGATTGACCGCAATAAATATGATGTCATAGAAATTGCTATCACCCGCCAGGGGCAATGGTTTATTGGTGAAGATTTATGGAACAAATTGAAGTCTGAAGATTACGATCAACTACGAGAAGCCATCTTCCTGCCAAGCCCGCAAAATCCAGGCATCTATACCAGGGAAAATGATATTTTAAGCCTTTATTCCCCCCTGGATGTGGTGTTTCCCGTGATGCACGGCACCTATAGTGAAGATGGCACCCTGCAGGGTTTGTTGGAACTGGCAGACGTGGCTTATGTCGGTGCCGGGGTTCTGGGATCAGCTGTCTGTATGGATAAGGGCTTATTTAAAGACATCATGATTGCTAACGACATCCCCACCCTGCCTTACGTGACATTCAACCGCTATATGATTGAACAGGATATGGAAACCTGCCTGCAAAGGGCAGAAACGATAGGAGACTATCCCCTATTCACCAAACCTGCCAACTTAGGGTCCTCTGTTGGAATCAGCAAATGCGAAAATCAGGGCGACCTGGCGGAAGGATTAGTTTTTGCGGCACAGTATGACCGGCGTATTGTCATTGAAAAGGGCATCGATAAAGCACGCGAAATTGAAGTCAGCGTCCTTGGCAACGAATATCCAACGGCTTCTATCCCGGGAGAAATTATCCCGAAAGACATCTTCTATACCTACAAAGAAAAATACATCAATGACACTGCGGAGTTGTTGATCCCCGCAGATATCTCTCAAGAAATGACCACCCAGGTCCAATTTCTGGCGCTTAAAGCCTACAAAGCAGTGGATTGTGCAGGGATGGGCCGAGTAGATTTTCTGATCGATCTCGAAAACGATGGGCTTTACCTGAATGAGATTAACACCATCCCTGGCTTTACAAAGATCAGCATGTACCCCAAGCTTTGGGAGGCGTCTGATCTCCCCTACCCGGAATTAATCGAAAAATTAATCGACCTGGCGCTGGCACGAAAATCCCAGCGCGATCAAACAGAAAGAGAGTTCCGAAGTTAACATGGCAAAACGCCAACGTGAAGAAAAAAGTAGGTCCGAAAAGATTCGTTCCTACCGGCAGCAAAGCCGAATGAATACACCGCATACGCCCTTTGTGAGCAGCGCAACGCGCAAACAAACCAAGCGCAAGGTACCTGTGACAAGGCGGACCAGACCATCCGCCCCAATGGTAAAACGTCAGGGACGAAAGGTTAATGTCCCCCTGCGCACAAAAGGCGCAGAATTACAACTGCCTGCATTTCCACAATTCCAATTAGGCTGGCGCTTTATCTCGGGTGCAATCTTCTTCCTTTCCCTGGCTGCTGTGTTCAGCTTTTCAAGTCTCGATACTTTTGAAGTCTCTTCAATTAATCTACAAGGCAGCCACAGGTTGGGCGCCGAAGCATTACTTTCTCAGGTTGACCTGGTTGGTAAAGCAATTATCAGCATCAAACCTGAAGAAGTTGTGCAAGAAATTACAGAAAGCTTCCCGAGCCTAAAATCAGTGAAGGTCTCTACAGGACTGCCAGCATCCGTCAATATCCAAATTGTTGAACGAGATCCAATTATCCTCTGGCAAACCGAGGAAACGCCTCTTTGGATCGATGCGGATGGCGTTACCTTCCCGGTAAGGGGAGAGGCGGAGACGATTTTAACCGTCTTAGCCAAAGGAAATCCACCAGAAATAGCGACCCTCGAAGAAACGGAAACGCCTGAAGAAGATCAGGAAATCTCAATCTTCAAGGAACAAAGCTTTCCAAACACAACACTTGAATTTGTACACGGTATGCTTGCCCTGAGCGAATACTTGCCGGATGAAACCTATTTACAGTACGACCCCCAATTTGGTTTGGGCTGGCAGGACCCCAGGGGATGGTTGGTTTACTTTGGAAGTGATACATCAGAAATAGACATCAAACTTGCAGAATACGAAACAATAATTACCACATTGCAGGCGGAAAACCGCCAACCTGCTTTGATCAGCTTGGAATTCTTGCATTCACCTTTTTATCGAATGGAGCCGTAAGTATGGATGAACCAATCATTGTCGGAATCGACATCGGAACCAGTAAAATATGCACTTTGGTCGCCAGAGTTGAAGATGGCAGCAACTTACGCATCCTCGGGGTGGGTATCGAGCCTTCTCAAGGGTTACGGAAGGGAACGGTCGTCGATCTTAATGCCGCAGCTTCCGCTGTTTCTCACTCTGTTGAAAAAGCGGAGCGCACATCAGGATTTGAGATCAATGCTGCACTGGTCAGCCTGGCAGGGTCACATATATCGTCCATCAACAGCCGCGGTGTGGTGGGTATTACAGGTGGGATTGTAGATCACGATGACATTGACCGTGCCCTTGACGCTGCTCAGGCAGTCGCCATCCCCCATAATCGAGAAATTATTCATGTCATTCAACGGGGATTTATTATTGATGGTCAGGATGGTATTCGCACGCCTGTTGGCATGCACGGATTCCGCCTGGAAGTCGAAGCGCACATCATCACAGCATCCGCCTCAACTGTTGAGAACCTGCGTCAATGCGTGGGGGCTTCAGGGATAGAGGTGTCACAATTCGTGCTTAACCCCCTTGCTTCAGGTGAAATTGTCCTATCAGAAACCGAACGTCAGATGGGCGTTGCCGTTGTTGATATCGGCGGCGGAACAACCGATATGGCAATTTATATTGACGGGGATGTCTGGCATACCATGGTCCTGGCAGTGGGCGGCAATCATGTTACATCGGATATTGCGCATGGCCTCCGTTTACCTATCTCCCAGGCAGAGGAAGTTAAACTCAAATTCGGACACGCCAATCAGTCCGCTGTCAGCCCTGAAGAACAATTCACAGTAAGGAGCTTTGGCGGCGATGCCCCAACCCGCATTAACAGGACAGAACTGGCGAATATTATTGAAGCCCGAATGGAAGAGGTTTTTTACCTCGTTTTGCAAGAAATTCGCCGTTCGGGCTACGATGGGCTGCTTCCAGCTGGCGTCGTCCTTACAGGCGGTTCAAGTTTAATGCCTGGCTGCCGCCAACTGGGTTCTCAGGTGATGGGATTGCCAGCACGGATCGCCAAACCGCAGAACCTGGTTGGGCTGACAGACCAGCTCGATTCACCGGCTTATGCGACCAGCGTTGGTTTGCTTGAGTGGGCATTGTTGATGAGTGAGGTTGATCAATATATTGAGAGGCATGGACCCAAAACGTCTAGAGATTGGACGGAGCAATTAAGGGATTTACTCAGGCGCTTATTGCCCTGAGGTAATTTTAAACAAATATTCTATAAATTTTAAGCATCAAGAACAGGAGTCAAAAATGGAAAAAAATTATAATCCAGAATCATTTGCAAGGATCAAAGTTATAGGCGTGGGAGGCGGCGGTTGTAACGCCGTCAACAGGATGATCGATGAAGGGCTGACCGGAATCGAATTCATCTCTGTGAACACCGATGCACAGGCATTGCAATTCTCAAAATCAAAAGTACGTGTGAGAATCGGTGAAAAGTCAACCCGCGGGCTAGGCGCAGGCGGTGATCCTCGCATCGGTCGTCTTGCGGCTGAAGAATCCGCCGAAGAATTGTATGAGGTGCTAAAGGGCAGCGATATGGTCTTTATAACCGCAGGTCTCGGCGGTGGTACGGGCACAGGGGCTGCGCCCATTATTGCCCAAATTGCCAAAGAAATTGGTGCCCTAACCATTGGCGTTGTCACACGTCCCTTCACCTTTGAGGGGACACATCGTACAAAAGCAGCCGAAGAGGGTGCAACAAATCTCAAAGAACATGCTGATACCCTGATTATCATCCCCAACGATCGCCTGCTCCAAATCGTCGATAAACGATCTGGTTTACAAGACGCATTCCGAATGGCAGATGATGTCTTACGACAGGGTATCCAGGGCATCTCAGAATTGATCACCATCCCCGGTCTGATCAATCTGGACTTCGCCGACGTACGCACAATCATGTCCGAAGGTGGGGCTGCATTGATGGCGGTCGGCCAGGCAAGCGGTGAAGACAGGGCTGTCAAAGCTGCTGAAATGGCGATTTCCAACCAGCTTCTCGATGTAACTATTGACGGCGCTCATGGTATCCTCTTCAATGTAACCGGCGGTGAAGACCTGAAACTCTTTGAGGTCAACCAGGCAGCAGCTATCATCAAAGAAACCGCACATCCGGAAGTCAACTTAATCTTCGGTGCAGTCATTGATAAAAATATGGGTGAGAATCTGAGAATTACTGTTATTGCGACAGGTTTTAAAGGCACAAGCATTAATTCAACCATCAATAAAGACGAAAATCAACGAAAAACACGGGCTGAACAAAGACCGCTTCCAAGCATGTCGTTTGATGAAAACGGGAATAAAAAAGTCGCTGCTGGGATCCAGAGTGAAGATGGCTATGAGTTTCCCACCCGGATCAATACCGACGATCTGGATGTTCCTGCCTTCCTGCGAAAGAGGAACCAAAATTAGAAATTGGCTTTATGAAACCTAATCCTCATAAAGCATTGAAAATATTTGATGCAGATATTCGCGGTTGAACGCGTGCCGCAGGGTACTGGTATGCCTGTGACACGCCAAGCAAACCCCCACTCCTGGGTAACCTGACTCCTTACCCAGGATGTCAGGGGGTTAAAATGAAAAACACGGGCTGAAGAATCCGCGTTTTTCATTTAAGCAATTCTTCTATTGTTTCTTAACAATATTTGATCACCTCCTGGCAATTTTGCCAGAATTTGATCTAGCATCATACCAAAATACTTCCAGAATGGATATTCGCTCTTTACAGCAGTATCAAATTGGGCAGAAACCTTTCGTCCATTAAAGATTTATATGAATACAAAAAAGGCCGAAGAATTTCATCCCGGCCAAATATTTTTATTCGACTACTACCCCTCAAAATGCTTACAAGCCATTAAATCTCAATGCCATGACTCTTCAAAAAAGTGGTGCTTTCTTCAACAACTTCCTGATGATCGCTTTTATCCAGGACTTTTTGAACCAATTCAGCGCATTCTTTTTTATGCAACTTCCGCATAACTTGTTTAATCACAGGAATTCGAGCCGGGGACATGCTAAATTCATCTAAACCCATGCCCAAAAGGATCGGGGCTGCCAGGGGTTCCCCTGCCAATTCACCGCATAAGCCCACCCAACGGTTTTCAGCATGTGCGCAGTCAATTGTGTTCTTAATTAATCGCAGCACAGACGGGTTCAAGGGGTTTGCCAGATGCGCCACTTTGCTGTTTGTTCGATCAACAGCCAGCGTATACTGGGTCAGGTCATTGGTACCAATACTGAAGAAATCCACTTCCTTTGCAAGTTTATCAGCCAACAAAGCGGCAGAAGGAACTTCAATCATGATCCCAAATTGAACCTTTTGCGCAACAGGTTTTCCTTCAGATTCAAGCTCGGTTTTCATCTGGTTCATAACTTCTTTGGCTGCATAAATTTCTTGAATTCCCGACACCATTGGAACCATTATTCTTAAATCGACACCTGTGATCCCCCCTGCATGAAGCAAAGCCCGGAACTGTGCTTTGAAAATATCCTCAGCACCGTTCAGCATAC
Organism: Chloroflexota bacterium; assembly: GCA_034189405.1. Lineage (GTDB taxonomy): Bacteria > Chloroflexota > Anaerolineae > Anaerolineales > Anaerolineaceae > Brevifilum. Next base: position 6,328 of record JAXHUT010000204.1, on the reverse strand, counting down.
GAACACCGCGCCATCCAAGAAATGGATTGAGTTCTTTTGGTAAATCAAGGTAAGGAATTGTCTTATCCCCGCCGATATCGAGCGTGCGTACAACAACTGGCATACCGGGGTAATATTCAAAAACAGCAACATAGGCTTCAACTTGTTCCGCTTCTGTGGGAAGCGATTTCCGATCAAGATATAAAAATTCTGTTCGAAATAACCCGACACCTTCCGCACCGTTCTTGATGCCAAGCGGCGCGTCATCCACACCACCAATATTGGCAACAATTTCTACTCGATCACCATCCCCTGTTATCCCTGGCGCCTGGGCGGCGACTCGAGCCTTTTTCCGTTCAGCAACAGCTGTCTTTTCCCGTGCCATAAAAGCATCTTTTTGTGCTTCGTTAGGTTCAACTAAAACCTCACCCGTATCACCATCAACAAGCACCATTGTTCCTTCAGGAAGCTGCAGAATTTCTTCTCCTAAGCCAACGACTGCTGGCAAGCCAAATGCCTTTGCAAGGATCGCCGCATGTGACGTCGGCCCACCACGAGCGGTAATAAAACCCAAAACAAGATCTTTATCCAGGCTGACAGTATCAGAGGGGGTTAAATCATCACCCACAATGATTGAGGGTTCGATTAAAGCGGTACGACCGCCGCTGAGGCCAAGCATATGTCCCAAAACACGTCGACCCACATCCCGAATATCAAGCGCCCGACCGCTGAGGGTTTCATCGGGAATTTGCTCCATCATTTTTGCAAAAAATTCAATCGCATCCATCCAGGCTTTTTCTGCGTTGGTGCCTTGCTCGATCGCTTTCTTAGCCCGATCAAGCAGAGCAACGTCCTCCAAAATCATTCGGTGAGCTTCAAAAATTTCAGCTTCATCTTTTGCTGACCGACTCTCGACCTCTTCTTTGATATCGATCAGTTCCTTACGGCTTTTTTCGCAAGCATCCATCATCCGTTGAACTTCACCTTCAGGATCCTGTGTCTCAAATTGTGGAACATCTAATTCCAATTCTGAAACGATCACCGTCTTCCCATGTGCAAGGCCAGGCGCAGCTGGGATTCCCTTCATAACGACTTGTTCAGATTGTGCCAAGGTTTCCTCCTTTACAAATTACCAATATGTCCCATCAATTATAATACGAGAAATAGCAGTTAGATTTTTGATAATAAAAATTCACAGATTGTTTGGATTTACTTATAAGATTCTTTCGATAAATCTTATACAACAGCTAAAAATGTAAGGATCTAATCACAGTTTTCGTTAGTCTAGCCAGTCCGAATGTTAAAATATCTTCGAGATTTAAATATTTTAAGAAATATACACGAATTTTCTGTTGATTCATGCTTTTCCCTATGATACAATAAAAACCCACCCTAATTGTAGGGGGAACAAATTGCTCCACCCCCGTATTTGGGGGCTAATATGCAGCGCAAACCATCCATATTTAGAAGGGATAATAAATGCATTGTCCTTATTGCCAGCACGAAAAATCGAGAGTTGTTGACACTACCAAGGATGCCCCTGGGGGTATTCGGCGCCGGCGGGAATGTTTAAATTGTGGTGAAAGGTTCAGCACCCTGGAAAGAGCAGTTTTAGCTACGCCTTTAGTGGTTAAACAAGATGGTACTCGCGAAGAATTTAACCGGGAAAAACTATTGCATGGCATTCGCCTCGCTTGTACCAAACGACCCGTATCAGGCGCTAACATTGAACGGTTGATCGGTGAAATCGAATCAACATTACAACGTATGGGCAAATCGGAGGTCTCATCACGGGTGGTTGGCGATATGGTTATCCAGGCATTAAGAGAGCTAGATCATATTGCCTACATTCGCTATGCATCCGTTTATTTAGAATTTGAAGATTTGCAGTCGATTCGCTCTGAAATCGACCGGCTTTTATCCGAAGAGTAACAGCAATATAAAATAATAAATTTAAGGAGACATGCATGTCAAAAAATAATGGTTCTGATTTGAGGGGGTTGCTACCCACCCCATCCCTACCTGAGGATATTCAGGGCATTGAACTTAGTGAAAACTCACGACAAGTTCTTACCAAACGATATCTGCGGAAGGGAAAAGACGGTGAACCTATAGAAACCGTTGAGGAGATGTTCTGGCGAGTTTCCTATCATGTTGCAAAAATCGAAGAAACCTGGGATCAAAAATTTGAACCCCGGGTACACCAGTTTTATCAAATGCTGACATCAAAGAAGTTTTTTCCAAATTCACCAACCTTTACCGGTGCCGGCACACCCCTGGGACAGTTAGCAGCCTGCTTTGTTCTCCCCATTTCAGACGATATGGGAAGGTGCGAGGACGGTATCTTCTCGACCTTACGTAACGCCGCCCTGATTCAACAAACAGGTGGCGGCAATGGTTTTAGTTTTTCACGATTACGGCCATCCGGGTCAAGGGTGAAAAAATCTGCCGGGAAGGCAACAGGTCCGATCGGGTTCATGCGGGTTTATGATCAAGCCTTTGGTGAAATTGCCCAGGGAGGCACGCGAAGGGGAGCAAACATGGGTGTGCTGCGAGTTGATCACCCGGATATTGAACAATTTGTCACCTGTAAGACGGATGAAAATGCCATTACAAATTTCAACATCTCGGTAGGAATCACGGATGCTTTTATGAAAGCGGTTAAAGAGGACACCGAGTGGGACTTACGCTTCCCCGATGTGCGGGCACCCGAATATCAAGATTTTGACGGCGATTTAGATGATGCCATAGAAGCGGGGAACCCCATAAAGACCTTTAAAACCATCAGAGCCAGGGACTTATTTGATAAGATTGTCAACCAGGCGCATCATAATGGAGAACCTGGGATGTTATTTCTCGATACCGCCAATCATGAGAATCCCGTTCCACATTTATATCGGCTTGAATCAACTAATCCTTGCGGTGAACAATGGCTTGGCCCATATGAAAATTGCTGCTTGGGATCAATCAACCTCGCAAAACATTTCGGACCCGACAACAACGTGAACTGGGAAGCACTGAGAAAAACTGTCCAAACCGCGACGATCTTCCTGGATGATGTTGTAGAAGCCAATGCTTATGTCCCCGCAATCCCACAACTCGAAGAATCAGCGAAACGCGCCCGGCGGATTGGTTTGGGCATTATGGGTTTGGCAGACCTCCTATATCATGTCGGAATCCGCTACGGCAGTGCTGAAGGCCAGGAGTTTGCAGCCCAGGTCATGGAATTTATCCGTTACCATACCATGCTGACCAGCATTGAGCTTGCAAAACAACGGGGAAGCTTCCCGGCTATTGACGGGAGCATTTATGACCCCAATAATTTACAATGGCAACCGCCTTCGCCAATCATGCCCTTTACACACAATTACAACCGACCCGATATTGAATGGGAGAACATTACTAAGGGTATTTTACAGCACGGCTTACGCAACGCAGCACAAACAACGATAGCACCCACGGGCACCATCGCCACCGTTGCCGGGTGCGAGGGATACGGTTGTGAGCCCGTATTTGCACTCGCCTATACCCGTCACGTTAACGACAATGGCAAAGACCTGCAATTAAATTACGTCAGCCCTCTGTTCCAAAAAGCGCTGGAAAAAGCCGACATTAGCCCAGAACAACGGGAGGTGATCATCAATCAAGTTATCAAGACCGGGACCTGCCGTCACATTGAAGACCTTCCTGAATTCATCAAAGATGTCTTTGTTGTTTCTTCAGATATATCAGCTAAAGAACATGTTCGGATGCAGGCTGCTTTGCAGGCTTTTGTTGATAACAGTATCAGCAAGACGATCAACTTCCCAGCAACAGCCTCAACCCAGGATGTTGCCAATGCATATTTGCTAGCATGGGAATTGGGCTGCAAAGGCCTTACGGTTTACGTCACCGGTTCCAGGGAACAAGTGGTGCTTGAAACCAAAGGCACCGCAGATTCGAGATTGTCGACAAAGGACAAAGACAACCTTCAAAAGGAGATTACATCACAAGCAAAGCCTGGCGAGCAATTGCCAATATGGCACGACACAAAAAAACCGAGACCGAGTTTCCTAAAAGGTTACACTTATTCTGTCGAAACACCTTTAGGAAAAGCTTTTGTCACTGTCAATGAGAACGGAAACAGTCAGCCCTTTGAAGTATTTGTCACGTCAGCAAAAGCTGGGTCAGAAACAGCAGCCCACTCAGAAGCGATTGGTCGCTTGATTTCATACATCTTACGCATTGCTTCACCTGTAGAACCAAGAAAGCGCCTGAAAGCCGTTATGGATCAGCTGGCAGGCATCGGTGGCGGTCGGTCCCTTGGCTTTGGCCCAAACCGAATTCGCTCCCTCCCCGATGGCATTGCAAAAACCCTGGATGAATATCTCTACATCAGGCATTGGGAAAGTGAAACCTCCGAAGAGGTCAGGCATGTGGAATATCAACCCCTCCCTTTAGAAGGTTTAGACAATATTGAAGCACCCCTACAACGAAAAATCGGTGAACTCTGCCCGGAATGCGGACAGGCGACATTGGTCAACGAAGAGGGCTGTCGAAAATGCTACACCTGCGGTTTCAGCGAATGTTAACGGAGCGATCATCTTCTACACGAAAAAAGGCAGGCAACTAGCGTATAATACCCTAACGTTTGTTTATGATTAATCAGAAATCTGTCAAGATGATAGTACAATAATCACAAGTATAATAAATCTAGGAGAGACAATTTCTTGGAGGAGAACTATGCAAAAAGATTGGACGCAAGATACCGTAACAACAAACGATGGCTGTAAGCTCTTCTATACAAGGACAGGTAGTGGGGACAAACCAGCCCTTGTCTTGGCACACGGCTTGACGGATTTTGGTTTGTGCTGGCATCAATTCGCGAGTGATTTGGAAGATAAGTATGACATTATCTTGTATGATGCCTATGGTCATGGCAAATCTTCCCGTGTTTCACCTGAAAAACGCTTTGACCTTGTGGAAGATTTACATGACCTGATCAAAACCCTCAAGCTCGAAAAACCGGGGCTTATCGGGCACTCAATGGGGGCTTCAACTGCTGCAGGTTTTGCGGCAAAATACCCTGAAATAGTATCATGCCTTGTTCTTGAAGATCCGCCGTGGTCCGATCAAAAAATAACAGAAGCAGAATTTAAAAAATCCATGCAAGAATGGAAGAAACAGAATTTAGCTTCTAAAGAAAAACCAATTAAAGATCTCGTCAGGCTTAAGAAAAAAGAATCTCCAAATTGGGAGGAAACTATTCTTAAAGAATGGGCGCAGGCAAAACACGAAATGGACCCCAATTTCTTTGATTACTATCCATATATCCTAAGAGACTGGCGAGAAATCGCAAAATCAATCACCATCCCCACCCTAATTGTCGCCGGGGATAACGATCGTGGCGCTATAGTGACGCCCGCATTGGGGATTGAAGCTGTACAGCTTCTTGAGAAGGGTGAGTTTGGCCATATCAGCGCTGCTGGCCATTGTGTTCGTTATGAACAATACCAACCTTACCTGAAAATGGTTGAATTATTCTTGAAAAGGAATTTGTCAGTATAAGGCACCACGAAAGACTTAAGCCTAAAAAATGAGCCAATAATGGTGAAACGATTAATCCTGCTGGCTGGAAATATCGGTGCAGGGAAAACATCACTTACTAAACGGATCGGTGAAAGGCTAGGATGGAAAACCGCGTTCGAATCTGTCACCGACAATCCCTATTTACCAGATTTCTATGAAAATATGAAGGATTGGGCTTTTCACCTGCAAATCTATTTTCTGGGACATCGAGCTGAACAACATATCTACCTGGCAAAACACCCCCAATCAGCCATCATTGACCGCAGCATTTATGAAGATGCCCACATCTTTGCCCGGGCGCTTCATCAAATGGACAACATGAACGACCGCGATTATCATGCTTACCTGAGGCTCTACAATTTAGTCGTCAAAGACCTGCCAAAACCCGATCTTTTAATCCACCTGGAAGCACCCGTTCCTGTTTTATTGGCTCGAATCCAAAGACGTGCGCGGAATATAGAAACAGGCATGACAGAGGGTTACCTCTCACTGCTGGAGCGCTTTTATACAGAATGGATCCAAGGATTTAACCTCTGCCCCGTGCTGACCATCCGCAGTGATGATCTGGATTTTGCCCACGAAACAGAGCATCTCGATATCGTTGTTGAACGAATCAAAGATAAACTATCAGGACGTGAAGAAATGGTGTTTTGAGTAAGGTATTATGGCCTTATGCTAGTTAGGAAGTAGTCCTCTACGGTAATATTGGGTATGATAGCCACCAATAAACCAAAGAGGACTACAGAAATGATAAACGACTTTGCTGATTTTTGCACGTGGA
>JAXHUT010000203.1:0-7172 GCA_034189405.1 Chloroflexota bacterium | reverse complement strand
CCTTTCGAACGCGAATTTGGAATTCGGTACCCTGTGCATTTGCGGTCAGGGTTGAAGCTATAGATAGGCTAAAGCTGAGGATCAAAACGATAATGGTTTTTATTTTCATTGTGTTCTCTCTAAATCTTCGGTGTATTGATTTACCAGTGAGGGATATTCTATCTTCTCTTTTCACCTTAGGGAGAATTCAAAACATGCGAATCAAAATAAGCGTGATCCTCGATTAACACTAGAATTTCCTCCCATGGAACGGATATAAATTTGACCGATTTCTGATATCACATGGCTTTCTCTGAACCCTTAGCAGAGGGGTTCTATCCAGGATAAAAGCACCATGTGTAAAATACAGCCTTACATGATCAGGTTTAATGGCTATCTCACAAACCCCAGCGCTGACAGGTCTACCCAATTCCTCAAAGCAATACACGAGACCCCCCATGAACACAATAGACGGATACTATATTTAATGCGCCTTCCGATATTTCAAATTCTACGAATTTCATTTCCAGCGAGTCAAGATATTTTCTCGTTGAAAGATGCTTATCCCTAAATAAATCATACCGATGTCCACCAGGACCATACCGCCAATAAAGCTCAGCATAACCATCACATTGATCACAATCACACCGGCTAACTGCGCAAACAGCAAACCAAAAATAGGAACGACAAACAAGGCTGAGATTTGCTCCGCAGTTCGTGGATCGTTGACCCGAGAGGATACAAAAATCGCCAGGTTGACAGAAGCGATTGCCATCAAAGGGCCCGCGACGATGATCGCCAACAGCCACGTTGGTCCTGCGATGTACGAGATGACGGTCTTTGTTACACCGATCAAGGGTAAAGCTGCCAGGAAAAGGCCAAATGAGATCCAACCGACAAAAATTGCCGGAAGGGATGCTGCAAGGCTTTTCCCAACCAGGAGTTCAAAAGTTGTCATTGGGGTGGCTAACAACGGCTCCAGGCTGTGCGTGGTTTTCTCACCCACAATACTGTAAGCCGCAATAGTGACGGGAATGATCACCGGCATCATCATAAATAACAGAAGAAACCGGTTAACCAGAAAAACTTGCATGCATTCTGCCTCAGTCATATCACTGGCGCACGTAGAAAGAAATTCTACTGGCATATCCGCTGTACCGACCCCACCCATGTCACCCATTTCTTGACCTGTAAAATACAAAATCACCAGCGGCAAAATGGTAAAAATGAGTGGCATAAAGATCATGGTGAAAAGAACCATGCGATTTTGAAAAACTTCTGCCCATTCCTTGTCAATAATCGTTCGTATTCTTTTTAAGTTCATTGAGATTCACCCTCATTTTCCTCTATCGTCTGAAGATAAATATCTTCCAGGGAATGACGTAATTCACCAACAAATTGTATATCTGCGCCGCTTTCCACCAGTGTTCGAATAATTTGAGGGTTTAGGCGCTCAGGATCGTCCATGGCAAGGACCAGCTTTTGATCAACCCTTTGGACATCGAGAACACCCTCGATGTCCTTGATTAAATTAATCCATGTTGGGTCTACAAATCTCAAATGAAACACCACCTTACGTCCATAAATCTCTTGACGTAAATTTTCTGGTGTGTCAATTGCAAACAAACGCGAATTAAAAATGCCAATACGATCGCAGAGGCGATCCGCTTCATGTAAATTATGGGTACACATAAAGATGGTTCGCCCCTGGTCACCTAGTTCTTCTATGAAAGATCGTACCAAACGTGCTGCTTCCGGATCCAATCCACTGGTGGGTTCATCCAGGAAAAGGACATGGGGTTCATGCAATAATGCCCGTGCAATGGCAAGCTTTTGACGCATGCCCCTGGAAAAACGCCCTGCAGGATCATTTCGACGCGACCAAAGCCCCAACATTTTCAGGTATTTTTCAACTTGTTTTTCAGGCTTCTCAAGCTCATAAAGGTTTGCAAAAATGCTGAGATTTTTTATGCCACTCAAGCGCTCATATAACCCCGGATGCTCTGTCAGGACACCAACAGAACTTCGGATCTTCTGATCCTCTTTGCCAACTTCAAACCCATTAACCCAGGCATGACCGGATGTTGGCCCGATCAGGCTGGTCAACAAGCGCACCGTTGTGGTCTTCCCTGCGCCGTTTGGGCCCAAAAAACCAAACACCTCTCCCTGTGCAATGGATAGGTCAAGGTCTACGACAGCAGGGATGTCATCGGCTTTCTTAACTTCAAACATCTTCGTTAATGCTTTTGTTTCTATCATATTTCTTTCCGATTCAATAATAAGTACGTCCTAAGCAAAAGACAGCCAGTATGCCGCGATACCAAAAGCAACTGCTACATTAAGTGACCCTTTTTCACCCACCATCGGTAATGCCAAAACATGCTCACAAAGATCAATGATTCCGGGATCAACCCCGGCTTTCTCGTTGCCGACGATCAAAGCGAGGAGGCGTCGATCAGATGGATCGGGACGAAAATCATAGATAGGCAGGGATGATGCCGTCCTCTCCAGAGCCATTAAATTCAAACCGTCCGATTTGAGTTTTTCAACCAGGTTCAAGGCATTGGGATGGTAGTCCCAGGGGATATGATTCTCAGCACCCAAAGCCGTTTTTTCTATCCCTGCCCCACGAGCAGGTGTGGGCGTGATCCCACACAGAAATAATCTCTTTGCCCCTGCGCCATCCGCTGTTCGAAAAATAGCCCCCACATTATAGGCGCTGCGGATGTTGTCCAGGATAACAACCATCTCGCGCTTAACACTTCCAGATATTTTTGGTGCGCCTTTAACCCCTTGAATATCTGAAATAATACACATGGGTTCGCCACATACTGGACAAAATTTCCCACTATACAGGTCCAAATCAATGGGCATGCGCAAATTACAGACCGTATTGACGCATTGCATAAACTTAAAATTAGCCATTCTTCACTCCAACAAGAATTTCCTGGAACGCGACGTCTTTATTTTATCTTTAATCGTTGATAATTTGTGAGGGGGGGGTGCCACCAGTCCAAAATTTTGCCTATTAATATGCCAAACGCCTGGGTGAGGGGGGCACCCAGACGTTCGACGGTATAAAATATATCACATTCCCGATCCATTAGCAAGGGTATTTTTATTAACGAATTGTTAGAATTTAAAAAGTGGATTAAGATTTCCTACTTTCATATTTTCAGATAACATGCTATTTCTTACAAGATTAGCAGTTTAATAAAAGGCCAATGCTTCCTAAATTTTAATTATTAGTCGTCGATACCCTTGGAAATTGGCAATAAGGATAAATTACAACACAAAAAGAATATTAACTTCGGTATAATAGATGAAGTCATGCACATCCTGTGGGTGAGCATGTGAACTAATAAAAATTTTTAAAACAGAAAGGATCCCGATCTGATGAAAGAATATGATGTCATTGTAATTGGTGCCGGCCCAGGAGGGTATGTCGCCGCCATCCGAAGCGCCCAGCTTGGCTTGAAAACCGCTATTGTCGAAAAACGGTGGCTTGGTGGTGTTTGTTTGAATGTTGGCTGCATCCCATCCAAAGCCCTATTAAAGAACGCTGATGTCGCACACACTTTACGCGAAAGAAGTAAGGAATTTGGTTTTAGTTTCGAGAATCTTAAACTGGATTATAGTGTTGCCTTTAAACGAAGTCGCAAAGTTTCAGATCGGTTGACACGCGGTGTTGGATTCTTGATGAAAAAAAATAATATTGACGTTCACTTGGGTGCTGCAAAGCTGACTGCCAAGGACACAGTAGAAGTCACCCCGGAGGAAGGTGATGTTGAAACCCTAAAAGCCAAAGACATCATCATCGCGACCGGTTCTCATCCCTTTATCATCCCTGGTATTGAGCTTGACGGCGAGAAAATCGTAGATTATGAAACTGCCATCATGCGGGACACCTTACCCGAATCGGCTGTGATCATCGGCGGTGGGGCAATCGGTGTGGAATTCGCCACCGTTTGGAACGCTTACGGGGTTGAGGTTACCATTGTTGAAATGCTTGATCACCTGCTGCCTTTGGAAGATGAAGCCATTAGCAAGGAAGTTGAAAAGGCTTACAAAAAACGCGGCATCAACGTGATGACCAAATCGAAAGTTAAATCAGTAGAAGCTGCCAAAAAAGGAACCAAAGTAACCCTTGATTCCGAAGGCGGTGAAGAGGTTATCGAAGCTGAAATGACCATGGTCGCTATTGGATTCAAAGCCAACAGCAAAGGCTTGGGCCTGGAAGAGGTCGGCGTGAAATTGACTGATAAAGGTCATATCGATATTGATGAGCGCATGGCAACCAACGTTGACGGTGTCTGGGCGATTGGTGATGTCACCGGTAAACTGCTGCTTGCACATGTCGCCATGGCTATGGGTGTGATCGCCGCGGAAAATATCGCCGGGGTTGAGACCGTCACCCTTGATTACGACATGATGCCCCGCGCAACCTACTGCCATCCGCAAACAGCCTCTTTTGGTTATACTGAAGAGCAAGCCAAAGAAAAGGGCTATGATGTTTCGGTGGGTGAATTTCCATTCCAAGCGAATGGTAAAGCCCTCGGCTTGGGGGATTACCAGGGTTTTGTCAAAATTATCAGCGATAAAAAATACGGTGAGATTCTCGGCGCACAAATGGTCGGTCCGGATGTTTCAGAGCTCTTACCGGAGCTGACACTGGCACAGCGCTTTGAATTGACGACGCATGAAATTGGGCGCAATGTGCATGCCCACCCCACCCTGACAGAAGCCATCATGGAAGCTGCTGAGGGCGCACTGGGCAAAGCCATTCACATTTAGAGGTGTTTTTGCTAAAATAACTATAACAGGCGGACCAATTCCCCAAAAAGAGATTCCCGGTATCAGAAATGACCCGGGAATCTTTATTTAACATTTCGGTATATCAGATATTGGGTATTGGGTATTGGGTATTACAATTAGTCATTAGGTGTGTCATAGGTCACATCCGTTATTGGTATTGGGCAATTAGGTATTAGGTTATTTTGTGATACTGTACCTTTATCCAGTCATTGGATGCCCCGATTTTCACCTACCCCCTATCCCCCTCCTTGAAGAGAAGGGGTTTAAAGTTATAAGTTTCAGAATTAACGATAAATTGGCTTTAGGGATGAAATTATGACATGATTCTGCTTCAAGCTTTTGCCCTAATTGCCTAATATCTTGTTGACGAATACCTAGTTTACTAATACCTGGTGAACTTGACCCGTCCCTCCCACCTGTGGGTCAGGCTAACCCATCAATTTCCCTCATCACTCACGTCCTACCGCCTTCCCACAGCTGCAGTAAATTTCTTTCAAAATATTTTTACCTCTGCTGCCCTCACTGAGTTATAATTAACGCATTCACTTATAAGGAGGACCGCTGATGATCCCGATACGAGACCAAATTAAAACAAGACGAACACCTATCATCAATTACCTGCTGATTATACTTAACATCATTGTGTTTTTCTTGCAGTTGTCTGCAGGAACAAACCAGGAGTCCCTGGTATATGAATTTGCATTGATTCCCGCTAACTTTTCAGATGGGATCGGGCTTTCTGAAATACGAGATGTTTTCACCAGCATGTTCATGCACGCCGGGTTGATGCACCTCCTTGGAAACATGATCTATTTATGGATCTTTGGTGACAACGTGGAAGATGCTATTGGTCATATTAAGTACCTGCTGTTTTATTTAGCAGGCGGTTTGGCGGCGTCAATCGCACACATCTTAATTAACCCCAGCTCACAAATTCCCACAGTAGGCGCAAGCGGTGCTATCGCAGCCACGCTGGGGGCATATCTTGTGCTTTATCCGCAGAGTCGGGTAGCAACCTTTATCCCTCTGGGCTTCTTTATGACTTTGAGAATACTGCCAGCCAGCATCGTGCTGATAATGTGGTTTGTTTTGCAGCTTTTTAACGGTGTTCTCACTCTGGGAGTTGCCGAAGATATGGGTGGAACCGCCTTTTGGGCACATATCGGCGGTTTCGTGTTTGGGGCGTTTATTGCTTTGTTTTTCCGGGGGAAGCGCAATACAAAGCAAGTTCAGCAGTGGTAAAACTTCTAGGGCAGGAGCGTATTTCATCACGCCATTTTTGATTAACCCCATGTAAACAAAGGCAATTCATTCATAACGGGTTTAAACATCGGTATGGTAAATCGTTCTATTACCTTGTATAGAGCCTATAAATATTATTCAGCACGAGTCACTAATACCCAATACCTGATTCCTAATAACTTATTCACTATCCCCTGACTCCGAAACCTTAATATCCTTAATATTCAACTGCAGTGAACTGCGCCCGTTAAACACATTCACCTCAAATCGATAGGCGATATCCACCCGTTTTGGCATATCTGCCAACCAATATCCCTGCCGGAAGGCAATCCCATCGAAGATGTTCGCCCCTGACTGCAAAGTCAGCTTAAGGTGTGCACCTTCCTTTCCCACACCCCGGGCATGACGTACAGAAACATCCCGTGAGACGAAAACTGGCGCCGGGTTCCCCCGCCCGGTTGGCTCCAGCTGGTGCAGGTCCTCCAAAATACCTGGGATGTATTTGACATTCAATTTTTCCAGCAGGATCTCCCGGTCCACGAGCAAGTCAGGGGTTAAGGTCACTTCACTGAGCTGTTCCTGGGCAATCGCTGTCAGACGATTAACCAGCGCATCGCAATTCTCATTGCGCACGGTAAAACCAGCCGCAGCGGCATGACCGCCGTGCCGAACCAACAAATCAGCGCAAGCATCGAGCGCCTGCGTAATATGGAACTCCGGGATCGAGCGGCAGGAAGCTACAGTGACCGCTTCACCCCGATGTCCGATGATAGCCGGCCGATAAAAAGCCTCCGTCAGGCGAGAAGCCGCTAACCCTACCACACCCTCGCTGAATTCAGGATCTGCCGCAAAGAACAAAACCGCATCCGGGTCTGTCGCCAATACGCGCTCGGCTGACTCCTGGCGGATTAGGTCGGTCATATCCTGCCGTTCGCTATTGTAGGAATCCAACTGCTGCGCCAGCTGCCCTGCTTTGTGAAGGTCATCAGTCGTCAACAACTCAAATGCCGTCAAGGCTGATTCCAGGCGTCCAGCAGCATTCAAACGAGGCCCCAAACCAAAGCCAATGTTTGAAGCGTCACATTTCCGCAGGTCAATCCCTGCCACCTGTGCCAGGGAATACACGCCCTGTCGTG
>JAXHUT010000202.1:0-2269 GCA_034189405.1 Chloroflexota bacterium | reverse complement strand
TTCCGGATGTACGCCATATAGCTATTATAATAGCTCATCCATTATGTTTGCCTAGTGTCCTGAAAACTGTGATTTTACCCGTAAAAATGGCGAAAATTTGGACAAATGAGAAACTCAGGTTTTATTGTGAGAAAAATCCCCTGGTTTAATATCCATCAAACCAGGGGATAATTACTTCAATATTTAGCCCGACAATGTCATCCGTATTTAGGGCATCTTGTTTCCGACTTCTTAAAAATACGAAACAACGATTAGATCGTTTCCTCTACACCAGGTAAGGGCTTCTTTTCGGCTCGTTTGAGCTTGCGTTCCTGCCGGCGCAGACGCAGTGCCTCGACAATTTCGTGGTGTTGTTGTCGAGAGAGTGGGTAGAAGATCGCCATAATAATTCCCGATATTAGCAATATTGCTGGCAGCGGTCCCATCACCAATCGGACACCTAACAACCCGCTTGCTGACTGGACGACGCCCTGACCTTCTTTGAAACCAGTAAATTGCAGTATTAATAAGCTCAGTGGTTGAGCAATGGCCATGCCGACCTTGCCCATCAATGTGATCAGGCTGTAGAACATGCCTTCATTTCGTTGACCGGTTTGCCACTCCTCCCATTCAATGGCGTCAGGGATGATCGCCCAGGGTAAAACCTGCGCAGCGCTAAGGCCAATGCCTGCCATGATGCATAAAAGGAGGATCAGCCAGAAGGGTGTTTCTGGTGACAGTGTAATCAGGACCATCATCACAACTGCAAAAAAAGCAACACCGGCGATGTAGGCATAACGTTTATTCCAGTTCTTAGAAACCCAGTTCCAGATGGGTAACGCAAAAATTGCCGTCACGAATATGCTGACCATGATGATCATGCTTTGAGATTGGCGCTGGATAATGTGAATAATGAAGAATTGCAAATTCGATTCAACAACAATAATGGTCATCCATGTGAACAAGTACATTAATGCACCAAATACAAAAGGACGATTTTTAAATGCAGCTTTTAGAGAAGGGAAAAACTTGGGGAGCGTTTGTTTTTGGTATTCTTTCTTTTCTTTTGTCCCAAAAAAGACTAAAAGTATGGGCGTGGCAGCCATGGCGCCGGCAATGAGTGCCATGGTTAATACATCTTGCTTGGTGGCTTGGGTCCAATCGTTGCCGATGATCAATAAAGGCAGAATATATGCCGTCAGACTGCCGATGATATTAAACATCATCCTGAAGCTGGTTAACTTGGTGCGTTCATCGTAATCATCGGTCAATTCTGGGGTCAGTGCAAAATATGGCATATAAACTGTGGTAGCCAAAGCTTCGTAAACAATATATGCCAGCGAATAATAGATAATTAATCCTGTGCGGCTAAAATCAGGGCTGAGCCAGAGGAGGGAGAACGAAAGCCCAAAGGGAATGGCGCCAAACAATAAGAACGGTCGGCGGCGTCCCCAACGAGTTCGCGTTCTGTCTGACAAATGCCCAATAATTGGGTCATTAATAAAGTCCCAGCTGCGTCCAACAATAAAAATGATGGCGACTAATCCTGGCGGCATGCCTACGACCGTGACCATGAACACTGAAAAGAAGGCTGTAATGATGGAGTTGTTCATACTGAATCCAAGGTCACCGGAGCCATAGATGATCTTTGTCAAAAGGGGTAATTTTTCTTTTTCTTCCATACGAGTAGTCCTCTCTAAACTTGTTGCTATTAATACAACACAAAAAGGGCGTTTGCGTTGTGGTAGGCTGTGATTGTAAGCTTTAGCAAGCCTTGCATTTTAGTTTTCTCAATCAACGCGCTGATTCTCTTATAAATTATTAAAAAACGCAATTGAACCGCACAATAAAAACACAATGATTGTATCATCATAAAGGATAATGCGCCAAATGGGGATGTGATAGGAAATTTGTTATTGGGAAATTAGGTATTGGTAAATTAGGTGTTGGAAATCAGGTAATTTGGTGAAAATGTATGAAAATAGTATTCAACTATTGAACCTAAAAGGCATCAGATCATTAACGCTTGAGTTTATCATTTGCCTAAAAATTCAGCGTTTTTACGGGTAGAATTCGAATTATTGGGCTAACCCAGAGCAGGGCATGGGTGTCCCCTTCAAAAATTTCACTATGAAAAATGCAGACAATCATTCCAACCAACTTGCTGAATATCGCCTGATTCCCCCATAAATCGTGGGAGTAGGTTAGCAAACGCCTGAACATCGCCGCTGGTATAAAAAATCATTTTACCAACCGACTCATCAGGGTTGCGCAATCCCGCCACTTTCAG
>JAXHUT010000201.1:5759-9729 GCA_034189405.1 Chloroflexota bacterium | reverse complement strand
GTCTATTGACCACTCAGGAGGCGAAAGAAGTCCTTGAAGCACGGGTGCGTGTCCGAGTTGCACAGGAACGATTGGACCGGGCGGTGGATTATTTAAACTCCCTGGAGAGTGGCGACCAATCTTTACAGGTCGAAGCGGCAGGTTTGGGCGTGCAGCAAGCTGAAGCGAGTTTGGACCAAGCGAAAGCAGCCCTGGCTTCAATTGATCTTCAACTCGAAAAAACAGTCATCAAATCCCCAGTGGATGGAATTGTTTTAACCCGGAACCTTGAGGAAGGTGAAGTGCTTGCTCCAGGAAGCGTTGCCTTAACAATAGGACAACTTCAAGAACTAAGCCTTACGGTTTATATTCCTGAAACGGAATACGGGAAGATTAATTTGGGTGATACCGTCTCGATCGCAGTAGATTCGTTCCCGGGAGAAAATTTCACAGGGACCGTCACCTACATTTCGGATCAGGCTGAATTTACTCCCCGAAATGTTCAAACAGTTGACGGGCGTAAAACAACCGTTTACGCAGTGAAGATCACAGTACCTAATCCAGATCTTGAACTAAAACCTGGAATGCCCGCAGATGTCACTTTTATTCGAAAATGAAACCCATGAAAACTCAGAATGCCGCTGTTGTTGTAACAGGTAGCGCCGCACAGGTACCACCAGAAATAGCCAGTCAATTGGGCATAGTAACTCTTCCATTGACCATAATCGTTGCAGGGAAAGCCTACCTTGACGGTGTTGATATCTTTCCGGGTGAGCTTTACCAGAAAATGCGCACTCAAAAGTTGGAAGTAAAGACCGCTGCACCCAGTGTTGGACAATATTATGAGTGTTTTAAGAGAATTATTGACAAGGAAGGCCGCGATGTTCTTTGTATTACGTTATCGAGGCAATTAAGCTCTGACTACAATTCTGCCGTTGATGCGGCGCAAATGATTTCGAATGAATACCCGATGTCAAAAGTGATCGTTTTTGATAGTTTGCGAGCCGCGGTGCCACAAGGTTTATTGGCGATTGAAGCAGCAAAAAAAATGCAAGCAGGGCTCTCGATGGAAGAGGGGGTTCAATATTTGACGAATGTCAGGCACAGATCGGGGCTGATCGCCGCGTTGGACTCATTGGATTATCTTGCCCAAGGCGGCCGGATTGGTAAAGCGGCGTATCTAGTTGGTAATGCGCTACAAATCATACCTATTCTCACCATAAATAAAGAAGGGATTGTCGCTCCCTCCAGGGTTGTACGTAATAAAGATAACGTAATTCCTGCGATCATTTCTATCCTGACCAAGCAGACGTCTGGATTCAAGAAACTGGATATATCAGTGATGCATGCCGATGCTCAAGAAAAAGCTGAAGCATTACAAAATTCGCTTAACGAACGTTACCCTTCATTGGAGATTCCAATCAGTGAATTTACACCGGTTATGGGAGCGCATGCCGGGCCAGGTTTGATCGGGTTAGGTTATTTGTTTGAATAGAAAATTGGAAAAGTCGTAGGGGTAGCTTATGATCGTTAATTTTGCTCTTTCATTGCCGGTGGTAAGCATTATTTTTCTTTTGTTATTTGGGTACTTCTTCGGTTCTATACCCAGTGGTTACCTGGCCGGTAAATGGATCAAAGGAATTGACTTACGCCAATACGGCAGTGGAACGGTCAGCGGTTCCATGGTGTGGGAACATGTGGCGAAGTGGGCGGTAGTTCCGGTTGGACTTTTTGATATCTTCAAAGGCGCATTTCCAACCTGGCTTGGATTGCGTCTGGGAATGGGGGAGCTGGCGGCTATGCTGGCAGGATTTGCTGCTATAGTGGGACACAACTGGCCAATTTATCTCAATTTCCAGGGCGGGCGTGGATTCAGTCCCTTCCTGGGTGAGTTATTAGTGCTTTTTCCCTGGGGGTCAGTAATAGTATTGGCTGGATTGGCGATTGGCAACATTTTTCAAAACCCAATTATCCCACTTTTTACAGTACTGCTTTTACCTTTTTTTGCCCTATTTTTACAGGGTTCCCCTATTGTTTTGTGGTGTTCTATAGGTATGGCGCTAATTACGCTCATTAAAAGGTTGGAAGCAAACCGCCGTCCTCTTCCAGCTGATAGGAAAGAACGTCAAAGAACAATCATTCGGCGGCTATTGCTAGATCGCGACATTCAGGACCACGAGGAATGGATCCGCAAAGAGCCACGAAATTAATAGCTAATTGATCAAGTCTTTCGAAAATGGGATTGATAATTTTGACAGAAAAATTACCAGATCACGGTTCGTGTTTTGTTTGTGGAAAAACAAACCCCAAGAGTATTGGTGTTGAATGGGAATTAGGGCCAGAGGGTCATATTGTTGCATCCTTTAGGTTTAATGAATATCAGCAAGGACCGCCAGGATTTGTCCATGGGGGAGCCTCGGCAGCCGTAATGGATGAAGCAATGGGATTAGCGGTTTTTTATGCCGGGTACCGAGTTGTTACTGCAAACATGACGATCGAATATCACAAACCAATCCCACTGCGGAAACTCATAACGATCCAGGCTGTAATGAGCAGCAAAACAGAAAGGCGCATTATTGCCCTTGGTGAGATTTTATTACCAGACGGATCCGTTGCTGTTTCTGCGGAAGGAACTTACGCGGAGGCGAATCATTTCTTCGACAAAGTGACGAATCAATTTTTGGGGCCCAAAAGATGAAGAGACAGGTTTCAAAGATAATCTGGATATGCATTTTTTCAATCGCCATGGCGTACTTGGAAGCCGCCGTCATTGTACATTTGCGACGGTTATTCGGCATTAGCGACTTAGTTCTTCAGATTTCACCTTCCCACTATCTTTTTGGATTCCACTCATCTTAGGTGTTTTATTGATACTTTATTCTTTCATGGCTGATGCAATTCAGTTATCACCAGCATCTACACCTGCGCTAAACAATTTGAGGCCCTCCCAATTTAATGGGTCAGTCTATTTGAATGGGTTGGGCCTGGCTTTCGCCTCAGTTATGCAAATAATGACTGGGCAAAAAATGAAATAACTTAATTATTTTTATATTCTTTAGCGAAGGAGATTCTATGAAAATTCGTTATCTTGGGCACTCCTGCATTGAAATTATTGGAAAACATCATATCTTGATCGACCCTGATTTCACTCGAGAGCCTTTGCCGAATGTTGAGTTTATATGTGTTTCGCATGCCCACATGGACCATATTGGTAAGATTACACAGGTACCAGAAGGAGTTGTTCTTGCTTCTCCCGAAGTTTGTAAAGTTGCAAGGGAGATGGGTGTGCCTGATGTCCGGTTAAAACCTGTAAAGGCAGGAGAACAAATCGCAACGATATCGATCCTTCCGGGCTATAGTGCTGTTAAAGATCCTCGGCACTTTATTCTGAGCCTAATTTTCCGTTTAAGAATTCCAGAACCCGGGGGCGTTCCACTTTCGTTTTTAGTTGAGGATGATATTGACTTGTTGCATATTGGGGATGCCCATCGATATCCTCTCGAAATTCACCCGGAC
Organism: Chloroflexota bacterium; assembly: GCA_034189405.1. Classification (GTDB taxonomy): domain Bacteria; phylum Chloroflexota; class Anaerolineae; order Anaerolineales; family Anaerolineaceae; genus Brevifilum. The sequence continues at coordinate 6,234 of JAXHUT010000201.1, read as the reverse complement.
ATTTTATGCCTGCCCTGGCGAACCTCGCCGGTAGGATCTGAAAAATATAAATCCGTTGTAATTGAAATGGCTAAGAGAATGGCAGTACCCTATATCCTCCCTATTCATTACGATCTACCTAACACAGAGGCAGATCCGATGGAATTAAAATCTCGAATTGATTCTACTATCTTAGATGGTACGAGTTGGCACATTTTTGATGGCAAGGAGAAGGTGGAAGATTTATGAATAAATCCGTTTAAACGGTTCTTGGATTGAGGGTTTTAGTGTAAGGCATGAGGAGTTTAAATTGTTGGCATGCAAGAATAAAAGCACAATGAACTAGGGGCCACTGAAAGAGATTCTTCAGTAAAATTGTATCGTGAATTCTAAAGCTTATTCTTACCTAACCCTAAATCCCTTCCCTAAAAGGAAGGGACTTTAAACCCCTTCCCTTCAGGGAGGGGGCAGGGGGTAGGTCGTCATCAGATTTTTA
>JAXHUT010000201.1:0-5659 GCA_034189405.1 Chloroflexota bacterium | reverse complement strand
CTCTGTCCGTTATTACCTGTGGCCCAAGAAATAGCGATGAACATCAACCAGGTCACGCCCTTCCGGCGGGACCGAACGTTCATAGCTGCCATCCGGCTGCATCCGCCAGCCCTTAACATCATCGCGTAAATAAACCGCCAAAACATCATCTCGCAAATGTCGGATCATCTCCGGGTTCTCAACCGGGAAAAGCACTTCAACACGCTGATTCAAATTTCTGGGCATCAGGTCTGCGCTGCCCAAATAAACGATTTCATCACCATGATTGTGGAAATAATAAATGCGGCTGTGCTCTAAAAACCGTCCGATAACACTTAACACCTGGATATTTTCGCTGAGACCCTCAACGCCGGGTCGCAAACAACAAATCCCACGAACAATTAGGTCAATCTTTACGCCGATCTGCGATGCTTTGTATAAAAGCCTTATCATTTCCCCATCCACCAAAGCATTCATCTTCAGGATAATCCTACCGTCGCCATGTTTTTTATGTTGGGCGATTTCTTGGTGAATCAACTCTTCAATTTTATCCCTAAGCTGGACCGGTGCTACCAATAATTTACGATAATCCTCTTTTGTAGAATACCCGGTCAGGTAATTAAACAAGTCTGTAGCGTCTGCACCAATCGCATCATCACTGGTGAACATGCCAATATCTTCATATAATTTGGCTGTTGTGTGATTATAATTTCCGGTCCCCATGTGCACATACCTGCGGATGTGCTCCCCTTCCTTTCGAACGACCAGGGCAATTTTCGAATGGGTCTTCAAGCCTAACAGCCCATAGGTCACATGGACGCCTTCTTGTTCAAGCAGCTTCGCCCATTCAATGTTGCTTTCCTCGTCAAAACGCGCTTTTAACTCCACCAACACCGCCACTTGTTTTCCGTAATCTCTTCGTGCTTGAAGCAGCATCCTGACAACAGGTGAATTATGCCCAATTCTGTAAAGCGTCTGCTTAATGGCCATAACATCCGGATCAATTGCCGCATGCCGCAAAAACTCAATAACGGGATCAAAGGACTGATAAGGATGGTGGAGCATGACATCTTTGTCGCGGATCACACTAAAAAATTGCTCCGGCGAGACATCGCGATCAAACTTAAACGCATCAGGTAAAACTGGGTTGAACTGCCTGTATTTTAATTCCTGGCGGTCGATTTGAGAAATCTGCGAAAGACTCCGCAATAACACTGGGTTGTCATAGGTGTAAATAAACTGTGATTCAACATTAAGATTCTCAACAAGAATTTTTAGCACGTAATCCGGCATGTCAGAGCTAACCATCAGGCGAACAACGGACCCAAATCGCCGCCGCCGCACACTCTCTTCCATGACCTCAAGCAAATCCATCACTTCCAATCCCTGCAACTCGACCTGTGCATTGCGCACAACATGAAAAGGATGGGTTTCAATGATGGTCATCCCCGGGAATAAATCCGCCAGATTTGCCATAATCACTTCACTGGTCCACACAAAATCATGTTTTCTATACTTCTTTACCCTTGGTGAAGGATCATAAGCCGCCTTTTTGCAAGGGAGAAAATGGGGTAAAGAGCCCGGAACTTTCAAACGAGCAAAATGACGTACCCCCGCTTGATCCTCAACAACAACCGCAAGATTGAAACTCAAGTTTGATATGTAGGGAAAAGGGTGGCCCGGATCAAAGGCTAAAGGTGTCAAAATCGGAAAAATTACTTCCTCGTAGTACCCATCCACCCTGGATTTTTGTGCTTTATTTAATTCATTGTAATGGTGGATTCTAATGCCAGCCTGATCGAGCTGAGGTTTTATCATCTCGGAAAAGCATGCTTGGGCATCCGCTATGATTTTGCTTGCCTCTTTTCGAATTTCTCGCAATTGTTTTTGAGGTGTCATACCCTCAAAATAAAATCTTTCCTTGTCATTATCCAAGCCCATCGCCAGGCCGCCGACGCGGACCATAAAAAATTCGTCAAGACCAGCCCCTAATATCCCCAGGAAACGAACACGCTCAAGCAAAGGATTTTCGGGGTTTGTCACCTCGAAAAGCACACGTCTGAAAAACTTGAGCATAGCCATCTCTCGGCTGAGATAATTCATTGGATCATCAATCGAGGCTGTCAGAGATTTGTTTTCCTCAGAGTTTTTACTTCCCATAATAAAAACCTCAAAGATAGTCGGTGGAATAATGTGAAATAAGTATACATCAAATTTTCATAAGCCCACCCCCTTAATAAAAACAGGACTATAATATAACTTGAACAAATTTACGAATCAATCAAAGACTTGCAAGCTTGACCGATATGAATCTGACCGATATGAATCTTGACAAAAATCATTATGTCATTAACAATAGGATTTAAACCAATGACGACATCGGATGATAATTAGATAATTCCATCGAAGTAAGGAGAGAAAAAGAATGGCAACATACTCAAACTTCCCTGCGCCTTTTTACCGCTGGCGCCCGCATCCTTGGCATGGCTTGGAGATTGGACCCGAACCACCTGATCGCGTCCTTGCTTACATCGAGATGACCCCCTTTGACTACATCAAATACGAGGTAGATAAGGTCACAGGCTATCTGCATGTTGATCGACCGCAGCGCACATCTTCGCTTCCACCAACCCTGTATGGGTTCATTCCACGCACATTTTGTGACGAGCGTGTCAAAGCACTTTCACAAAACGCAATTCGTGGCGATGGTGACCCACTGGACATTTGTGTTGTCAGCGAAAGGCCGATAGACCGATCTGAAATCTTTCTCAATGCCGTCGTGGTTGGGGTGATCCAACTTTTAGATCATGATGAAGCTGATGATAAAATTATCGCTATCCTTGAAAACGATCTTGTTTATGGTCATATCCGGGATATTGAACAACTGCCAAATGTCCTTGTTGAGCGAATGCAGCATTACTTTAAGACTTATAAAATGATCCCTGGTGAAAAACCGGGAATTAAACTCATCAACGTCTCTGGCCCTGAAAAAGCAAAGAAAATTGTCAATGCAGCTATCCAAGATTATGAAGACGCGTTCGGTCGTGCATAGACCTGGCCGTTATTTTCAGTTGAAAATGAATATGCTAAACGATAAAAACGCTTGTCAGGAATCAAACTTCATACTAGAATTCAGACATGCGTTTTGATATTTTTTCCTTGTTCCCAGAAAAATTCCCCCCCTATCTTAATACAAGCATCCTGAAAAAAGCCCAGGAATCTGGATATCTACAAGTCCACACACATAACATTCGCGATTACACAACCGATAAACATCACACAACCGATGATACACCCTATGGCGGGGGCGGCGGCATGGTGATGAAACCCGAACCCATTTTTGCCGCAGTGGAAGCTGTTTTGGGATCAAAACCAAAAAGCCCGATCATTTTGCTTTCCCCACAAGGGCGCCTGTTCAACCAGGATATTGCTTTTGAATTGGCAGAATATGACCATCTGGCTTTATTATGCGGACGATACGAAAGTGTTGACGAACGCATCCGTCAACACCTTGTTACTGATTCAATTTCCATTGGCGATTACGTCCTGACAGGCGGTGAGCTCCCAGCCTTAATTATTGTTGATGCCGTCACCCGTTTGCTCCCGGGCGTTCTTGGTGATCCTGAAGCAGCCCTGGATGATTCACATGCAACTGGGATCCTCGAATACCCTCATTACACCCGACCCCCAGAATTTCGGGGCTGGGGCATTCCAGATGTTTTGCTCTCTGGCAACCATGCTGAAATTAATCGCTGGCGTCGGCATGAAGCATTACGACGTACCCTAGAACACAGACCCGATCTGCTCATCAAAGCTGATTTAAGCCGGGAAGATCTGGCTTTTTTAATACGTTTAGGTTATTCCCCTCAAAAACCCACCTAATCAACCAAAATGGAGACTTTATGGAAACAAAACAAATGAGCTATCTGAAAACTTTTTTACTTGGGTTTGGATTTTTCGGTGTCAGCGTTATTTGGTCAGTCTATAACGCCTTCGTCCCATTAATTCTGGATGAGCGTTTTGGGCTGCAAGCAGGATTTATTTCCTTTATCATGGTGTTAGACAACATCGCTGCATTGATCATCCAACCCCCTTTGGGTGTATTTTCCGATCGACTGCGCTCACCGATCGGAAGGCGTCTGCCCTTTATTGTCGTTGGCGCACCATTAGCGGCCGCCATGTTTGGGCTGATTCCCTATGCACAGGTTCTGCCCTTATTCATCTTCAGCTGTATTACCCTGCTGTTGGCGATGGCATTCTGGCGAACACCCATTATTGCGCTCATGCCCGATATTACCCCTTCTGACAAACGTTCCCGGGCGAATGGCGTCATTAACCTGATGGGTGGGTTGGGTACTGTACTAGCAACATTAATCGGCGGCCCTTTATATCGCATCAATCCCAATTATCCTTTTTTCCTTGGAGCAGGGCTGGTCCTCATCGCGGCCGCCCTTGTTCTTATCTTTGTCCGTGAGCCAAAGGAATACATCTCACCCAAACTGCACCTTGCAGACAAAGGCGAAGACACCCAAATGGAGAATAAGGCGTTCAAGAACCTGGGAAATGTGTTCACTCAAAAAGACAAAAGCCCAATGTTCATTCTTCTGGCAATTTTGTTCTGGTTTATTGCTTACAATTCACTTGACACCTTCTTTACTTTGTATGGTGTCAACCATCTCGGTCTTGATGGTGGTGACAGCGCTTTTCAAATTTCCTACATCGGCCTGGTTTTCATGCTCATGGCTGTGCCTGCCGGGATGTTGGCCAGCAAAATCAAGCGAAAGACGGTTATTATGATAGGCATCTGGATCATGATCGCCTGTGTGGTTCTGATGTATCTGATGCCTGTTGACGTGCTGACGATCCGTTTCGCTTCACTGATGGGATCGGGGTTTTACGTGCTTTCAGTCATATTGATGTTCGCCGGTATTGGTTGGGCAATGATCAATGTGAACTCACTGCCCATGGTCGTGGATATGACCGATGATGCGCATATCGGCACCTACACAGGACTTTATTATTTCTTTTCACAACTGGCAGCGACCTTCGGTCCGGTCTTTTTCGGTTGGACAATTCAGCTTTCGAACAATGATTACCGCCTGATGATGGTCATTGCACCTTTTTTCTTTTTACTCGCATTTTTTATGATGATGGGTGTGCGTCGCGGCGAAGCACAGTCAGTACAAAAAGTAAATGAATGATAAGGCAACAACAAAGAAAATTAGCATCTTGTCGATAAATGAAAACACCAATATAATATATATCATGGCTAATTTAAAGCCTAACAAAATTAATCCTAATTTAGGAGGAGAACATATGTCAAAAAAATTTTTACTCATAATGTCCATGGTTGTGATTGGCAGCATGCTATTCGCTGCCTGTGGTCCAACCGCAGAAGAAGAAGCTGTTTATGTTTGTCAGATCACTGACACTGGCGGAATCGACGACAAATCATTCAACCAGACCGCATGGAAAGGTATCGAGGATGCTGAAGAAGAATTAGGCATTCGAAGCAATTACCTGGAATCCCAGGAAGTAGCAGACTACGAGAAAAACCTGAATGCGTTCCAGGAAGAAGGATGCGACCTGATCATCACCGTTGGTTTCTTGATCGGTGATGCTACAGCTGCCGCAGCCGCAGCAAACCCGGATATCTACTACTCCATCGTCGACTTTGCCT
>JAXHUT010000200.1:0-2105 GCA_034189405.1 Chloroflexota bacterium | reverse complement strand
CGACCAAAGTGACGCCCGGCTGCCAGCGCACCTGCTTCTGTCACACGAACCAGTTCCAGGGCAATATTTCGGGTTGGTTTTTTCTTTTCATCCATCAGCACACTCCCTTTCAAGAACCTGAGATCATTTGTTTTAGTATAATCCTTAAATTTTTTTAAACAAACTATGATGAGTTCAAATCACGCTCAATAACCAGTATAATTCATCCATCAAGAAAATGAACAAGGTGATGGTATGACGATTGAAATGATTGCATTCGATGCAGATGATACCCTCTGGCACGCTGAGATAATTTTCAAAGAAGCACAGGAGAAATTTTGCCAGATCCTTTCAGCATGGCACGATCCAGAATTAATTCACAAGACTTTATTCGACATTGAAACCCAAAATATTTCTTTGTATGGTTTTGGCGTCAAATCTTACAGCCTGTCAATGATCGAAGCTGCCGTTGCCCTCTCTGATGGCGAAATCACGGGCAACACCATTAAAGATGTGTTGAAGATTGGTCAGGATATGCTAAATACGGAATTCACCCTGATCCCCGGTGTAAAAGAGACCCTGGAAACCTTATCAGGCGACTATCCCCTGATGGTCATTACCAAGGGCGATCTCTTAGAACAAACAACAAAGGTAAACCGATCCGGATTAACAGCTTATTTTTCAGGAATCGAGGTTGTCAGCAATAAATCACAAGAGGCTTACCATCAGATCATGAAAAAATTTGACCTCAATCCCCATAATTTTGTGATGGTGGGTAATTCACTGCCTTCAGATATCCAGCCTGTTTTATCATTGGGCGGTAAAGGCATCCATGTCCCTGCGGATACCACCTGGGCACATGAGTTAATGAATGATTTTGACCCAACCCAAAAGAATTTTTACCAAATCAATCATATTGGGCAGCTTTCCAAACTTTTACCAAAAATCCATTAAATCAACCCTTTTAAAGCAGTGAATCTAAACACAAAAGATTGCCAAACATCAATCAAACAACCTTTTTTACCTTACCAAAGCTTGAATAAAGGCAAACCCAGATAAGGTGCTTCATTAGAGGAGGGTCAATATCGCTCATGATCTCAAAAACGGATTTCTTATTATTCCTTGAAGCCCCCATGCATTTATGGGCAAAAACCCACGCGCTGATCCAGGAAAAGTCACGCACACCCTATGAGCAGCACCTGATACAGCAAGGGCAGCAGGTTGAAGCCCTAGCGAAAGATCACATCAAGAACAACCTGCTGCCCAATGATTCGGGTGCCCAACTTTTATGGCAGCCCACTTATAATGACAGCCAGTTTGAAATCCGTGCTGATGCGCTCATCTGGGATAAAGCAGCTGACGTCTATGATCTTTATGAGATTAAATCCTCAACAAGTCTTCGAACAAAACACGAATACGACCTGACCTTTCAGGTGCTCTTGCTCGAAAGTTTTCTCAACTTGCGTCAGATCAACATTCTACACATTAATAAGGCTTATCAGCATAGTGGTGAAATTGATCTGGCACAATTTTTTACAATTGAGGAAATTTCAGATAAGGTAGAAAAAAGACGCGAAGATGTATTGGAACTTCGCCAGGCTGCCTGGCATGTCACCCAAATGTCGCAGCCTGAACCGTCCTTTGCCTGCACCAAACCTCGCTCCTGTCCCTGTCCGAACCTGTGCCATCCCAATTTACCTGAAAACCCAATATACGACATTCCCCACATCGGTAAAAAAGCTCACCAGTTAAGGGAGATGGGGGTCACAGATATGGGATTAATCCCTCCTACATTCAAACTAAACAACAAACAACTAAAACACGTTCGGGCTGTTAAAGAAGGTCGGCCAATCGTTGACAAAGATGCTATCCGAGATGCGCTTGCGCCCTTGGAATATCCGCTCTACTTTCTTGACTACGAAACCTTTAATCCTGCTATCCCCTTGTTTCCGAATTATCGTCCTTATGAGCATATTGTCTTCCAATACGCTTTGCATATCATCCACCAACCCGCTGCAGACCCAGAACATTACGAATGTCTAATCACCGAAAATACCGATCCAGCACCCTTGATTGTGAGAGATTTATTAGAAAATCTCGGCGCCCAGGGGTCAGTAATTGTTTGG
>JAXHUT010000020.1:0-4323 GCA_034189405.1 Chloroflexota bacterium | reverse complement strand
CTCTTCTTCCAGAGAAAGCAAGGGCACCTGTGACATTTCTTTAAGATACAACCCGACCGTATCGTCAGACCTTACCTGATCAAGCGCCACACGCTTAATCGGCTGGGTATCCTCTTCACTTTTCAAAACGCTCTCACTCAAAGACGCTTGGTCGTAAATATCAATACCTTGTTTGCGAAGTTTCATCATGATGATGCTGAGACCCTCAACGTCATCTTCACCTTTAGGAAATATTTCCGTCAAATCCCCAATGGACAAATAACCTTGTGTTTCTGCGCGATCCAATAAGGTTTCCAACTCTTTTTCATGATCTTCTCGCCAGCGTTCACTGCCCTTCAAGATTTCTCCTGGCTTCAAGGTAGGTAAATTAAACAATCTGCTGCCCCTGGAAAAACAACCTAAGTCGTTTCGGTGCCTTTGGCTATGACCTTAAGTGTTTCTAATTCGGGGTGATGTTCACAAGTCGTTTCATTAAGATTTACACCACAAAAAACACACAATCCTTTACAATCAGGTCTACAAATGGGTTTGATCGGTATTGCAAGGATCAAATACTCGCGGTAAAGTGATCTCAAGTCGATGAAACCATCATGAGGCAAAATCAAATCTGCCTCCTCCCTGTGCCGGGAGGGAAACTGGTAAAGTTCTTCAAACTCAAATTTCACGGGTAAATAAAACTCATCCAGGCATCGTACACAGGATGCTTTGATTTGTGTCTCTCCCTCAGCCTGCAATAGTAACCCTTCACGGGTTTTTGACATCCTGACAAGACTCTTCAAATCTTTAACAAGGATGTCTTCAAGATTTAATGCTTTGATATCAACGGGCACATCTCGACTGGTGCCGATTGGCTTATTGTACATATAGCCAACGTTAAGTCGAAGTGGGTTTTTACTATTAGTCACGATAATTTTTTCTCTACAACTATTGGGTAAAATGGAATACGTTCAAAATTATAACATGGGACAAAATAAGCGTCAACGATAATCGGATAAAATTTGTATAATTTAGGATGATAATATGCACCCAGAACTTCTTGCCGCAACCAGCAATCCAGGGAAAATTAAAGAAATTAGCGCCATTCTTTCTCCCTTCGATATAAAAATCATCACACCACAAGCGCTATCCCTCAAACTGAGGGTAGCAGAAACGGGTGCGACATACCTTGAAAATGCCCGCCTGAAAGCACAAGCCTATCATCAGGCAACAGGAATCCCGGTGCTGGCGGATGATTCTGGTCTGGAAGTGGACGCGCTAGATGGGGCACCCGGTCTCCATTCTGCAAGATTCTCTCCCAAGGAAAATGCGGATGACGCTGATCGTCGGGCTTATTTAATTGAAAAACTCGCCGGGAAAGCTCGCCCCTGGAAAGCGCACTTTCACTGCACTGCCGTCCTTTTATTGCCCGATTTTGGCTTAATAGAAAAGGTTGGTCACTGCCATGGAATCATCATCCCAGAAGAGCGTGGCGAGACCGGTTTTGGGTATGACCCCATATTTTATATCCCCGAATACCAGGCAACCATGGCTGAATTGGGTCCGGATATCAAGAATAAGATCAGCCACAGAGCGAAAGCCCTAACCGCGCTGATGCCAGTTATTGTCAGCCTATTTGAAAATAATAACCCAGGATAATTTTCAAACCTTTTCTAAAAAGAAAATCCCCTCACCAACGATTGCGGTGAACTCGTTCTTGTTTATAGCGATCTTCGGGTTCGGGCATAGATGCGGGATGACCCACGGCTACAAGCGAAACCGGGTGAACATCCGTGGGAATTGATAATAGCTCTTGCATACCATTGACTCGATTCTCATCAGGGTAAATACCCAACCAGACCGCCCCCAGACCCTTTGCATGGGCAGCCAGGAGGATATTTTGTGTCGCAGCTGAACAATCCAGCAGCCAGCTTGCCCGCTTGGCTTCCAATTTATGATCACTGCAAACCAAAATTGCCAAAGGGGCATCCATTAACATCTTTGCATAAGGGTGAAATTTTGGGATCGCATGCAAAAGCTCCCGATCGTCAATGACAATAAAATGCCAGGGCTGCTCATTTCTAGCCGAAGGTGCTTGCATCCCTGCCTTAAGCAGATCATTCAAGTCTTCCTCTGAAATAGGCTCATGCTTAAAATCTCTGACGCTGCGGCGCGTGAAAATCGCTTCAAGTGTGTTCATATTTGTTCCTTATGTTTACAGTGTTTTTATAGTTTATATCCAATTTTTCGCAACAACCCCTTTCGCCAGACAATATCCTCTTCGCCCTCGATGCCATCAGGACGTTTGCCATCTGCAACACCTAGGATTGCCCGCCCCTCACCCACATCCATCACAACGACCGAGGTTGGGTTGGCTGTTGCACAAAAGATTCGGCAAACTTCAGGGACATTCTTGATTTGGTTGAGAACATTGATTGGATAAAAACCTTCACCTAAAAATAGGATGAATGAATGACCCGCGCTGATTTCCATGGCGTTTTGTTTTGCCAATTCAATCATTGCATCATCCGTCCCGCTCCAACGCACCAGGCAGTCGCCAGAGGCTTCGCAAAATGCCAGCCCGAATTTGATCCCCGGGGCGCTGCCCACCAGGGCTTCATGAATATCCTCCACGGTTTTGATAAAATGGGATTGCCCCAGGATAAAATTAATCTCCTCCGGTTTTTGTATTTTAATATTTTTGATATCCAAAGGTCACACTCCTTTCCTTTTTACTAATTTTAACATACTTTCGGAAGCAATATTCATGACAGCAATATTCATAACAGGATATTAAAAAAATAGACGCCCTTTCGGGCGTCTGAGATATTTTACCGGTAAACTTATTTCTCTTTATTCAACTTTCGATGAATTTTAGAAAGCGCCCGCACCTGTTCCCCAGCATGATAGGACGATCGAACCAAAGGAGAACTCTCGACCCATTTGAAGCCAAGTTCCATTCCATAAGCTTCTAAATCCTCAAATTCCTGCGGTTCATAATACCTTCGAATCGGCAAATGCTTGCGGCTGGGTTGCAGGTACTGACCAATGGTCAGGATATCAACGCCCCAATCCCGCAGATCTCGCATCACTTCCTGAACCTCTTCGAAACGCTCCCCTAAACCCACCATGATGCCGGATTTTGTCAGGACCTCCGGGTCAAGTTTGCGGGCATTGGTTAAAATTGCTTGCGACCATTCGTATCGGTCCTGTGGCTGGACCTCTTTAAAAAGCCTCGGCACAGTCTCTACATTATGGTTAAGGATTTCCGGGCGGGCAGACATCACAATTTGTAAGGCTTCAATGCTGCCTTTGAAGTCGGGGATTAATACTTCCACAGAGCATCCAGGCTGCAATTCTCTAATGCGCCTGATCACCATGGCGAAGATCGGTGCGCCACCATCCCGCCGTTCATCGCGATTAACACTGGTAATGACCGCATGTCTCAGATTCATCTTGGAAACAACTTGTGCCACACGCTCCGGTTCTGCCCAATCAAGGTGTTCTGGTCGGCCGTGTTTCACATCACAAAAACCACAAGTTCGTGTGCAAACATCCCCAAGCATCAAAAATGTAGCTGTGCCGCTGCCCCAACACTCACCCATATTCGGGCAGCCGGCTTCCTCGCAAACGGTGTGCAGGGACTTGCTGCGCATCAGGTGCTGTAGATTTTCATAATTTTCGCCCGAGGGTGCCCTGACCTTAATCCAACTTGGTCGGCGCATGGGCGTTGTATCAATTACTTCTGGATTTATTCTATCTCTGGTCGGATTTGTCGTCATTTTACCTCCAGCCAAAATTATACTACATCCGATGGGTTCTGCAAAAAGTAAAATAGGATCACCCTTTCTGAAGGGAAAGGGGTAAAGGCGCCGATCGTGGATAGTAGGTTGTACTTAGACCGAAGACGGGGGACGGAAGACGGATCATTCTTGTTTCTTCTACCGTCCCCTAGTTGGCAAAAAGAGAGACTATATCGTTTTGACAGCATTCGCAATACCCATAAGGGTATCAGTGTGATAACGTATTAATTCCGCCCGCCTGCGGGGGCTAGGGGGTAGTTTTTAGCTGATAGCTGATAGCTGATAGCGGATAATATTTTGAATCCTCATTCCCGCACTTCTCCCTGCCAGGGTTCTTTATAGGATTTCAAATATCAATGATTATTCTGCGCCAGGGATGAAAAATCAGTTTTCTATTATCCAATATTTGAAAATCCGGATTATAACCTACCCCCTGCCCCCTCCCTGAAGGGAAGGGGTTTAAAGTCCCTTCCTTTTAGGGAAGGGATTTAGGGTTAGGTAAAAATAAGTTTTAGAAATCATTGATTAATCTACGCCAGGAACG
>JAXHUT010000002.1:0-2456 GCA_034189405.1 Chloroflexota bacterium | reverse complement strand
AAGTAACAACTGAGATCATTCGTCGGTACATACGGTATCAGAAGGGCCCCAAAAATGTACAATTGGAACTGTGGGAAAAAGGCTTTTGAAAGCCCCGCAGCTTGCTGCGGGGATCTTTACTCTGCTTTACTGGCAGTTATTCTCTCCAATGTATGGTTCTGCCGAATTGTAAATGCTGATGCCATCGTTGTTTTCTGAGCACCAGTTGCCGTACACATCGCCAGTTGCAAATTCAAAAAAGGCCATGGCAGATTCCAGATTGTTATAAATTTCATTGTTAACGATGGAAGCGTATGCATCATCCGTGATAATGATGCCGCTGAGTCCATTGCCTGAAATGTTGTTATCGGTAACAGTGCTGATTGATGTCCCTGATAGACGAACGCCAGCCTTAGTGTTATCAGAAATGTTATTATATGCCAAATAAATACTGGATTGTTCCTGTGCACCAAATCCATGGCTCCCATTGTTGTAAGCATCGTTATTTTTGGCATTCATCCCAGCATCATCAAAAACGATAAAGCCCACGCTAGCATTATCATAGGACAGGTTGTAGTCTAAGGAAGCCTGGGATTGGTCCTGAATTGAAAAACCATGAAGCCCATTGCTGTAAGACTCATTATAGCGGGCTGTCATTGTTGATTGGTCAAAAGACGCAAACCCTATTTCCGCGTTATGATAAGCGATGTTATTTTCAAAAGTGCAGGATGCTTCATCACTACAGCCAAAACCGCTTAAAGAATTCTCGAAGGAATCATTGCGGTTGGCGTTCATCATGGCGTTGTCATAAGCATAAAACCCAAAGTCGATGTTTCCCTGCGCAATATTTTCTTCGAAGGTGACATTGGTCTGGTCACTGGTGGTGAAGCCGTCCTCGTTGTATAGGCTCTGGCAGCTTCGAACGGTCCCAGCGGAGGAATCCCAAAACCCGATACCGGAATGAACGTTATCCTTTGCGGTGCAGTATTCAACAATAACATTGACCGAATCGCCAATGGACAGGCCGTGATGCTGGTTGCCTTCAAAAATGCAATTCCTGACGCTGCCGTTACCTGACCCCAGAACAAAGAGACCATTGCCCCCAATTTCCTGATCAGTGTTTCGAACCCCGCCGGAAAAGCTGCAGTCACGGATGTCGAAACCGCCGCCTTCAATTTTGACCACATAGGACCATTCGGTTCCGGTGTAGGTGAAATTGATGCCCTGCAGGACGATGTTGCCTGTGCCTGTGAAGGTGAGAACCGCGTTGGGTGTGTTTGATGTAATAAAGGTGCTTTGAATACCGGCACCTCGAATGGTGAGGGACTTATCGATCACCAGCGGCGCTGACAGGGTGAATGTGCCCGGGTCCAGGATGATGGTTGACCCGGAAACCAGGTTCGTGACCGCAGTGGACAGATCGGGATAGTCACCGCTGCCATCCGGTCGAAGGGTCACGGTTCTCGGCTCGGGGAGGGTGGGGGTTGGCGGGATGGGTGTGGCTGTTGGCGGGACGGGTGTGGCTGTCGGCGGAACGGGAGTGGCTGTTGGTTCTGACGGGGCGAAAATGCTCGTCAGCCCGCAGCCAAAGCTGACCGCGGCGAGGATGATGGTAAGGATAAGAACTAGTCGGGGGGATTTGTGTCGCATGGAACCTCCTGGTTTGTATTGTGGAACTAAAAAGATAACATTGGGACAATTATAAACGAATTTTAAGGATTGATTCAAGGCTAATTTAGGGGGCTAATTTAGGGGGATTGAAGGGATGAATGGTGAAGATGGAAGCGGGTGGTGGGTAGCTGATCCCACTCACTTTGTTCGGGGACTTCGTAGCTGATAGCTGATAGTTAGGAGCTGGTAGTTAGTAGCTGGTAGTTGGTAGCTTGTGGTTGGTAGCTGGTGGTTGGTAGCTCAAAACGCCATTTTCTTGTCATTGGACCGAAGGGAGTGCACAGCCTCCTGTCTACGAAGTGTCCTGAAAGGAAAGGAAGCAATCTCTCTCTTATTGAGATCCTAAACTTGGCTTTGGAAGGCTGGTTTATCTTCGTAATAGACTGTGTCAGGGAGGTGTGTTGATTTATAGTTAATTCTAAGATTTTACGATGATCATTTTACGAATAGTTACAGCGTGGGTTGGGTAATGAGCAATCGTCCTAAATAGCGTTATTAAGCAAAATGCCATGGAAAAATATGCGGCTCGCTTGCCAACCCACCACCAATACGTGATTTTGTTTATGGTGGGTTGGTATCAAATTACCTTGCGGACATGAGAATATTGCAATAACAGGTGCCGTGATATTGGCTGTCTCTCACCAACCTGGAGCGAAGCGGAACACCTTCAGGTGCATACCCGACAAAAATATGGTTAAATTAATGCAAATTTTAGTTAATTTTTATGATATACTTGTCATAAAATTTTTGGACAAATTGTTTATAGCAGACAAAACCTTATTACCCAGAGAGGGGTAAACACCGAT
>JAXHUT010000199.1:0-3546 GCA_034189405.1 Chloroflexota bacterium | reverse complement strand
GGTTACGGATGCCTTGGAGCGAGCCTGTGCGGATTGGCGGCCCGAAGCCATTTACGCCTGCGGCCCGATGGGGATGGTTTTAGCGGTGGCTGCCTTTGCACGTGCGAAGAAGCTGCCAGCCCAGCTCTCCTTTGAAGCGCTGATCCGCTGTGGGATCGGCTTATGTGGTTCCTGTGAGCTGCCGGAATCGACTTGTTTAGAGCTTGGTATTCCTTCAGGTTTTCTGGTCTGCCACGATGGACCTGTGGTGAAATGTTAAATCCCGCTCTATGTGAGTGAGATTTAGTTTTTAGCTGATAGTTGATAGTTGATAGTTGATAGCATGTCGACCCTCATCCCCGTTAGGTGAGGGGACACACCATTAACATCATGGTGATGGCAAAGGGTTAAGGTTCAAGTTAGGTATTCTTATGAAACGAAGCAAGAAGTGTATTTCTTTGAAGTTAATATGTTCCAAATATGCTTATATATGGTAAAATATAAGCAAGAAAGGAACACTCATTATGGCCTATAAAAACCAAATCTATGAGCGACTGAATGAGAATAATGGGATTGTCACAAGTTCTTGGTGTGTCAAAGAAGGCATTCCAAGGGTCTATCTATCCCGGATGACAAAAAGCGGTGAACTGCACAGGGTGGCAAGAGGTGTGTATGCATCGGAAGTAGATATTTACGATTCCTATTTTTTGCTGCAAAACGCCAACCCAGTTTGTATATTTTCTTATGTGTCTGCCCTGGATATTCTTGAGGAAACAGACCTTATCCCGGATTTTATGGAAGTGACGGTTTATTCAGGCTACAATGCAAGTCGCCTTCCAGGTAATATCATTGTGCATTATATCCAAAAGGCTCTTCACGAGTTTGGTGTTAGAAAAGAACAAACAAAATTTGGAAACACAGTCAGAACCTACGACTTTGAACGAACAATATGTGACCTTATTTCAAACCGCGCGCAAGTTGATCCTGAACTATTTTCGAAGACGATGTTTCGCTATGCTCGAAAAGAGGACAAAGACATCCATAAGCTGATCAATTACGCAGAACGCATGGGAATCAAGCGCCAGGTGCGAGATATTTTTGAAGTGCTTCTCAATGGATAAGCAAAGCCTGACGCACAAGACTCATCTTATAGCCGGTCAAACCGGTTTGCCGTTTAATGCAGTTATGACCCATTTCTTCCTGGAAGTTATCCTCTCGAGAATTGCAGTCAGCAAAGGCTGCAAAAACTTCATATTCAAAGGGGGATTCCTGCTTTCCAATATTTTGGGGATTAAGTCGAGAACGACGGTAGATATTGATCTTTTGGTCATTGGTATTGATATGACAGAGGAGTCTGTCAAAACATTGGTAAATCAAGCTCTAAAACAACAAGTGACCCCTGAAGTGTCCTGTGAGATTCAATCCGTTGAGCCAATCCGTGATGAAGATCAATACGGTGGGTACCGAGTTCGTATTATGTGCGGATTAGAAAATATTCGGCAAGTTGTGCCATTAGATCTTGCAACGGGAGATCCAATCACACCCGAAGCAATTCAATATGAATACAATCCGCTGTTTCCGGGCAAACCAATCCAAATATCATCATATAACATTGAAACAATTCTTGCAGAGAAAATTGAGACTGTTTATCAAAGAGGCTTAGCGAATAGTAGATTTAAAGATTTTTACGATATTCATATTATCTGGAAGGTGAAACATCAGTCAATTTCCAACGATGTGTTAAAAGAAGCTTTTACAAATACATGTTCTCATCGTTTAACAAAACCAAATAAAAATGAATTTAATTGTCTATTGGAGGTGTTGAAAAGCGATGACCAAATGGCGAAGCGTTGGCGTTCGTATCTGAAAAGGAATGCATACGCTAGGGAAATTGAGTTTGATGATACCTTAAGCACAATGATCGCAATTATCCCATTACTGTTTGAATAAATGAAACTCGTTCTCACAAAGTCACCTGACCATGTGAGATAGGCTGGGGAGTCCTTACAGGAGGCTTTGCACCCCAGATTCCCCCTGCTTGCGGGGGGTTAGGAGGGTAGTTTTTAGCTGATGTCGACCCTTATTCCGCCCACTGTCCTAAATTACACTATATGTGGGGGTGGTTGGTTGGTGCGCCCTGTATATAAGGGATATTTCAGCGATAGTGAATTTGAATTTTAAATAGTCCTCTGTATCTCAAACCTAATTTTGTTGATTAAATTATTAAGGTCATATGTTGTTAGGTCTAAATATTGTACCTTGATGATATATGACCAAAGGTCTGGATTATTTGTCTTTTCTGAATTTACCAAACAGATTACTAAATAGTTTAGGTTGCCTCTTCACAGCTTTTCCGGTGATTTCTTCTACTTGATTGATAATTTCTCTTACCCTTGGGCCAATTTCATCATTTTTATCACCCATATACCAAATTGTTTTTTCATTTTCTCTTATTCTGGTAAGAAGTTCTCTTCGTTCTTCAACGTCCTTAATTACTCCCGAATGAAGATTTCTATAATAGCTTGAAAGAACCTGTGACGCGGATAGAATATCTCTTACGACATAATTGATTTCATTGAATGGTTTTATATGTTCTGGCCCGAATACTGCCATGTATCTATATTTTATTGAAGATAACTCTGCAAATAAATCTTCATTTTTATGATAGCGTTCAAAAGCAACGTATGCTAGGTTTAGATATTTTGTTTCTTCTTCAGTCTCGTGCACAAGCTGTTTTCTTGTCTTTCCTTCCTCGGAATGCGCAAGAGGGTTTCTCATAAAATTGATAACATCTCCCGCTTGATAAAACAAGGCTAATACTTTTTCTGCCAATTCAATTTCTCGTTTGCCAATAAGTTCTTTTCTCCACGAAATCACCCCCAAACAAAACTGGCAGCTGCAATGATAATTGTTGCTCCCATATTTTCCTTTTCTTGTAACTTTCGTAGTGTGTTTATAACAAACTCAAATTTTTCTTATGGTTTACGCTGTTTAATATTATAATCTCTGTATGCTTAGGCGCACTTAGATTTCCAGAGCAAATATGAATATTGAGATGAGAGATGAATGAAACAGAAAAAGCCAACCCATTTATTAATTCGATTTTCTGATAGATTGCTAGAGAATAGGGGAACCATCGAAGAACATCAAAAAGTGATCGAAAAAGAGGGAGCAGTGTGGTTTGGCAAGATGGGGCAACCGATTTCCCAAAACGCAATTGATAAATTAAATAAACAAGTGGAAGATAATATTCCAACCTTTATATACTTAGTTAAAGGTAACCGCAGAAAACCAACTACTTTTATCTCTGATTTAGTGTTTGCCTCAAAATCCAAACCAGAAGAGGAAATGGACCTTATTCCGCCCTATTATAATGAAATTGAAATCATCCAGTTTGTAAAATTCTGGGCGAAAGTAACCAATCTCCATGAAATAGACCTCAAGGACTTAACCAAAATGGGTGTGGCGAGCTCTGTATATCCATTACTTGAAACATTAGTCAAAAGCTCTTCAGGGCATTTTTATCTTCAAGAAAAAAAGTCGTTTGTATAGACATCTTTTAAAGGG
>JAXHUT010000198.1:0-2961 GCA_034189405.1 Chloroflexota bacterium | reverse complement strand
GGAACATCCAACAAATGATCGATGTCTGGCAGAATTCTCTGAATGAGTTTTGCTTCTCTGAAACGCTCCCTACACAGGGTTCTAACCCGGGAATGTGTTTTCGTTTCCGACTCAGCTACCGTTTCAAAAGCGGCAGGAATGGTCAATTCTGTTTTATAAAGATCCGCAATATCATAAACAAAGGACAACATTCTGCCAGTATGCACGAAACCTAAAGCAGGTGAGTAACCGCCAGCCACAATCGCCGCATGGCAGATGCCGTTTAACAGCGCATTAGCAGCCGATAGAGTCCGGTTTATGGTGTCCCCAAAGCTCCAATTCGTTCTATCATATTTTCGACCATGCCAGGGGACACCGTATTTCTCACTCGCTTTTGCATATGCCTGTCGGACTCTAAACCCCTCCTTTCCGCGAATTTGATTTAGGCTCAGTCTTTCTTCCAGAGTTTCTTCAAAGCGCATTTGATACATTCGACGCACAACTTTCTCCCGTGCAGATCGATCACAAACAAGCTCCGCCTGTCGAATGAGATGATACGCACGACGCGTTTTCCCTAATCCCTGACCGTAAAGTCGAATGCCATCTTCCCCAACCCACAAGATGCTACAGCCATTTTCCATGAGGACTTTCATTGCCGCATGAGATAAACTGGTACCTGGTCCCAGCATGATCAAACTAATGGATGCAATTGGCACCAGGGTGCGACCAGATTCTTGTATGTATTCAATGGCGTTTTGTTTCCTATCCACGATCGCATGTTCGATGTAATGATAGTATAAACTATCTCTTAACCGTGGGAGTTCATGCAAATTTACAGCCATTTATAGCCTCCATAACCTATAGAATTTCAAGTTTCATCTTTTCGTTAATATTTTGCAAGCGACAGCAATCCAAAACCAAAGGCTTTTGCACTGCCAATACCTTTTATGATTGTCTTCTCGAATTTTTCTGGATTTGTAACGGTCAGTATGCCATCAAACTGAATTCCTAAATGCTTGATATTGTGTGTTCGGCTATTTTTTTTCTTTATACTCTCAATTAGACCTAAATCTGTGAGTGTTACAGCCAGAACCCGGAAACCGCCTTGCTCAGCTTTGTGCGATAACCAGTTTTCCTGTTCTTCGATTTTGTATAAGCCAACCCGTTTGCCGCTGCCATCTGGTTGTTTCTTGCGCATGGTCGGGTTTCCCAAAAGCCTGAAATAATAGGATGTTTTCGTAATAAAATTGAGGTTAAATTCTTTAACCTGAGCTCTATCGGTCAATAGTTCTTTATCAACGAATTTCTTCCAGTTTGGTTCCAATTGTGTTTGAATGAGAAGCCTTATGGGTTGATAAACCTGACGGTCAGGCATTTCTATTCTATAAAGCAGGCCAATGTTTTCACGACTTTCCTGGGGGAACTGGGCAGTCAGGGTTCGGTGTAATTCATAGCGATTTGATATTTCTTTTTGAACCTGGCGGCTTGCTGGGTCAAGCAATAATTTTGAAAGATACACTTATACCTCCTCATAAGGCGGACGTTCAACACGTGTAATATGAACCCGTCTGCTTGAGAATTTACGGTCTTTAAAGTTAATCGGAATATCAGTCCTTACAAACTCACCATTTTCTGATTCAATGATAAGCCTGACGTCCTGTGTTTCGTCCTTGACGATTGAAGGAAATTGCTTTAAGGCTTCCAGTAAGGGTTCATCTAATATACCGTTCTTAAGCCAAACGGGTTTTCCAGGGGGAAACGCTTTCCTGCCAAGATATAAAGACCAATGAGGGGATTTGAGTGCCTGGTGAATTTCTTTTAACAGTTCTTGGGAGCCTTCAAAAGCAACTAAAAAAGCTGCATCAGCCAGGTAATACCTGTCCGATATCTCGCTATCTTTTGTGCCCTTTCCTGCTGCCAGAAAGATATCCTGAGCAATGTGAAAATCTTTTTGGAGGATGCCTTCCCTATCAACACGGACTCCCATCCTCAAGTTGTTAAGATCCGACAAATCAGCGCTCCTGGGACGTCCCAAAGCGGCGCATATTAAGCCGATCACACCGCTTTTAGAAGGTTCACGCCCTGTATCACGATTGGTGAAATGACTAGATATACCCCAGGATTGCATAGGTGCTTGCAATCTTATTAATAGCGTGGTCATAATTTCACTCCTTTGGTAGCGCTTCGAGGGTTTTGTTTATCCATGTTTCGAAATCTGAAACAACAAAAGGATGTAGGTAATCTAGCTCCGGATCCACACCCACAAAACCGACTATTGGGTGGGGTCCTTCACCAAAAAATTGAACAAGACCTGCCCAGTATTGATCCAGGGTTTGAATTGAAGTTTCTAACAAACCTTGAGCTCCTGTGGAATAGATAGGTTTTTCAAAAGCATTGGTTAAGGACCATGACATGCCATCGTTGCGTGTGACCGCCATCATGAAAGAAGGTGGATTTTGTGCTGCGAAACTATTTTGTTTACCTGTTGGCACAGCATGGGTCCCTGCGCGTAAAAAGCCTTCCAGGGTTTTACTTGCAAGTTCTAAATCGCCGCCTAAATTTTTAACCAGTTGATCAAAATCAACCCTTGCATAACGGTAAAAGGTAGCAGAATTAAACCCGGTTAAACCCATCATGCCGGCACCTGTTTCTGCGCTATCCTGAAGATCGTCCACGGCGGTGAAGAAGTCGAATTCCATGTTGACGCGATGGGTTGAGATCGCATGTGCAACCTGGCAGGCTGCATCCATATTGAGATTTGGATCTTCAGCCAGCATCCTACCAAACATGGCAATACCTGGCGCGGAAGTACGGTTGGAGAAAGCCTTGATGAAATTTTTAACCGGTTTTGAATTCTTTTTGATCTTATCTGCAATGACATCCTGCCAATTTTCGAGGATAAGATCTGTGAGCATTTTCTTTTCATCTTCACTCACAAAGAAAAGCACTTTACTTCGGAGGGATTTATTCGAATCCATCCCA
>JAXHUT010000197.1:0-4884 GCA_034189405.1 Chloroflexota bacterium | reverse complement strand
GGCTTATTAAACTTCGTATAGGTGGAAGGGGTGTTGAGCTGGTTGATCAAGAACCCATTTTCCTGGAATTGATGGAAGGGGATTCACGGAATTGGGAGGGGATTGTTCAGTTTGGGGAGGGATTTTTACTTGTTACGGATAGATTCCCAACAACGATACTGGCTTATGTGACTTTCGTATCGAACAATTAAAAGTTTGTTACTGCGATTACTATGACGTTATCAAGGGTTGTTTTATGGTTGTTAATAGCTGTGGATTAACTGAACGATAACGAAGGGAAGCAATCTCCACATTACGAAAGTAGGGGCATAATGATCATCGCGGGGATTATAATTTTTGAGATTGCTTCGTCACTGCGCTCCTCGCAAAAACAACCAGTTTTATACTTTATTAATAAATATGTTGTATAATATTAATCCAATCGGGGATGATCGGCTTCGACGGGAGAGGCTGGTCCCGGATTGCGAGTCGAGAGGTACCGACCTCGTAAAATCAGTACAACAATTAAGTGCCAATCGCACTGAATATGCAGCTCTGCCCCTCGCAGCGTAAGCTGTTGAGCTAAGAGCTACGGTCTCCTAAGAGATCTCGTCCCCCATCACTCGTTTTCCTGGCCGGGAATGGGTGTGGCGTCATAAAGTCAGGATGCCGTGCAGGACGCCGTTTAATGCATGAAAGAAGAGCTTTCGGGCTCTAACGGCTGGCAAGAGGGTCGCCCGGTTGGCTGGCTAACCTCAAGCGAGAACGAATAAGTCAACTACGCTCGTAGATATCCGAGGGTCGATTCTTTCGGACGCGGGTTCGATTCCCGCCATCTCCACTGAAAATAAAAAACCGCCCACCCGGGCGGTTTTTTGTTGGGGTATAAGGGAAAGATATCAGGTATTAGTGACCCGTGTGTCGTCCTGAAATATGTTTACAGTTAAAATTTTTTGATTTTTTAATAATTGATTTGCACGAATAGGATTGCCTAATCGCCTAATTACCCAATTGCCTAATCGCCTAATTACCCAATTGCCCAATTGCCTAATCGCCTAATTACCCAATACCTAATCAACTATCCTCACAACCAAGCCCTTCAAATAGGTTCCCTCCGGGAAAGCGAGGTGGGTGGGGTGGTCGGGCGACTGGCTCAGGCGATAGAGGATCTGGGCATCCTCCCCGGCATCCAGGGCAGCGTCTGCGACGATCTTCTGGAAGAAGGTCTCGTCGATCCCACCGGAGCAGGAGAAGGTCATCAATGTGCCGCCGGGTTTGAGCAGCTTGAACCCATAAAGGTTGATGTCCTTGTAGCCCCTGGCTGCCTGCCTGGCTTGTGAGGCGGTGGGGGCGAACTTGGGTGGGTCGAGGATCACCAGGTCAAACTGCCGACCCCGGTCACGCAGGGTACGCAGTTCTTCAAAAACATCCCCGACGATCCACTCACAATTTTCGAGTGAACCCTGGTTTAGAAGCACATTTTCCTTCGCCAGGTGGATTGCATCTTCCGAGGAATCGATCGAGAGTACAGACTCAGCACCCCCTGCCAGGGTGTAAGCAGTGAACCCGCCGGTATAGGCAAAGCAATTTAAGACCGATTTATCCTTTGCTATTTCCCGGCAGAATTGGCGGTTGTCACGCTGATCAAGATAAAAGCCGGTTTTTTGCCCGCCCACCAGATCAACCTTGAATTTGATCCCATTTTCATTGATCAACACGGGACGCTGAGGGGTTTTTCCATACAAGTCTCCCACTTTTTCTTCCAGCCCTTCTAATTCCCTAACAGCTACATCTGAACGTTCATAAATCCCTTCCGGTTTGATCAGCTCAATTAAGACTTGAAGAATATCCTCCTGCCAACGCTCAATCCCTGCGGACAGGATTTGCATGACCAGAACATCGTTGTAGCGGTCAACGATTAAACCAGGAAGATTGTCGGATTCGGCGTGAATCAGGCGGTAGGCTGAGGTGGTCTGCTGGTCAATAAAAGTCTGCCGCAGATTGATCGCTGCGCGTATACGTCCCTCGAAAAAGGAAGGATCAATGACCTGGTCCTCGTCCCAGCTCCAGATGCGTGCACGGATCTGTGATTTGGGGCTGTACGCAGCCCAAGCAAGGAATTGTCCATTTGAATCTCTGATGGTAACCGTCTCCCCTGGCTCAGGTTCACCAGAAATTGATTGAACCGCGCCTGAGAATATCCACGGATGATGCCGCAGGACGGCTTTGTCGCGACCTGTCTTAAGCGTTAATGTGTTCATTAAGATCCCTCTTCAATCAGCTTTTTGAGGTCTTCTTCTGAAATTGTGGGAACGCCCCGCTTCCGTGCCTGGTCATATTTTGATCCCGGGTCATCACCGAGCAAAAGGTAACTTGTGTTGCCGCTGACGCTGCCGGTTACTTTGCCACCATGGGTTTCGATCAGGTCTTTTACTTCGGAACGCGTCAGGGTGGGAAGGGTGCCGGTTACCACGAAGGTCAAGCCTTCCAGGGGTTGGGGACCCGTTTGTTCTTCAGCTTCTACAACGGGCCATACGCCATAGTCCTTAAGCTTTTGGAGGACACCCTGGTTTTCCTCATTCTCGAACCATTCCACGATTGATTGGGCGGTATTTGGCCCAAATCCTTCTATGGTCTCGATCTCTTCTTTTTTAGCATGGCGGAGTTCGTCCAGGTCTTTGTAACGATCCGCCAGATCTTGTGCAGCCACCTCCCCAACGCCCCGAATACCCAAACCGATGATCAGGCGGTAGAGGGGTTGGGATTTGGATTCCTGGATGGCTAAAATCACGTTATCCACTTTTTTCTCGCCAAAACCTTCTAATTTCAATAAATCCGATTTTTTCAAAGTATACAGGTCAGCGATGTCTTTAATCAAACCCGCTTCTACCAACTGCTCAACGGTGTTGATCCCCAATCCGACGATGTCCATCGCACCACGGGAGACGAAGTGTTCCAGGTTGCGCACCAGCTGGGCTGGGCAGGCGCTGTTGGTGCAATAATAGGCAACTTCACCCTCAGGGTTCACAATGGGTTCACCGCAGGAGGGACAGGTCTTTGGGGGTGTATAGGGCTCCTCATCGCCAGAACGGGCATCTTCAATTGGGCCGATCACGTAGGGAATCACCTCGCCAGCACGTTTGATCAGCACACGGTCGCCAATGCGGATGTCCTTATCTCTGATGAAATCAAAATTATGCAGGGTGGCTTGTCTGACGATCACGCCACCAATCTCCACTGGCTCAAGGACGGCATAGGGTGTGATCACACCGGTGCGCCCAACGTTGACCCGGATATCTTCCAGAGGGGTGGTGACCTCTTCTGCAGGGAATTTATAGGCGATGGCGCCGCGTGGATCCTTGCCGACCACCCCCAGGTCATTCGCCAGGTTAAGGTCGTTGATTTTGATCACCATGCCGTCGATTTCAAAGGGGAATTGCGCCGGGTTGGTATTCAGACAAATATCAATGGCTTCCTCAATAGTTTTGCAAAATTGAGAACTTTCCGCGACGGGGAAGCCCAGGTCTTTGAGATAATTAAGGGTTTCCCATTGTGTGCTAGGAACTTCACCATTTTCACTGTGGACAATGGCATAGACCAGGATCGTTAATGGACGCTGCGCTGTAACTTTCGAATCCAGCTGCCGTAAGGACCCAGCAGCAGTGTTGCGCGGGTTCAGGTAGGTTTTTTTACCTTCTTCTTCAAGACGTTTATTTAATTCTTCAAAATCCGCTTTAGTGATCAGTGCTTCCCCTCGAACAACGAGAACCTCAGGTACGTCAGGGCTATCCTTGCTGATCGGTATATGGAGCGGTAGGGCATTGATTGTACGCAAATTTTCAGTGACATCCTCCCCAATTATGCCGTTGCCGCGAGTGGCACCCTGGGCGAAAACGCCGTTGTGATAATGGAGTACCACGGTCAGGCCGTCCAGCTTGGGCTCAATTGTGAAATCTGCAGTTTTGACGCGATCGTCGAGCCTGGCAATTCGGTTAAACCAGTCAAGAAGCCCCTGAGCGCTGAAAGCGTTATTTAGGCTGAGAATTGGCGCTGGATGTTCGACCTTCTCGAATTTGTCCAGAGGTTCCGCACCGGCTCGCTGGCTGGGAGAGTCGCTGGTAATCCACTCTGGATGCTGCACCTCGATTTCTTCCAGACGATTCATTTTCTGGTCAAATTCATAATCACTGATGACGGGATCATTCATGACATAATAGCGATAGCGGTGATAGCGAATTTCATCTTTGAGATGTTCGTATTCTGATCTTAGATCTGACATAATGGCCCTTCTTTTGCCTTGTGGTACCATTAAATTTTACACGAAATGGGCGGATTAAATGGAAATATTCCCGGTGAGATTCGAACTCACATGTACGGCTCCGGAGGCCGTCGCCTTATCCATTAGGCCACGGGAACATGCCGGGTTTTTATTCGCCCGAACAAGACAATTATACCTAAGAAATTTTCAATTCAGCAAGTTGACATTTAATTGACACAAAAGTAGGTATTGGGTACTGGGTAATGGGTATTGGTTTGTGTTGGTTAAGGATAAGTTATAAGCGTGAGGCCTTTAGGAAACGCTTGTATAAGTGGTGCGATCCTGACTGGAGTACAATGGAACACCTTTAGGTGCAGAGCCCAAAGGGTGTGAGGGTTCACCCCACCATTTATGGCATAGATTTCAATTTCAATCTTTTCTAATAAAAATGTTATTTAACATAGCTCAAATCACACCTACCCCCCTGCCCCCTCCCTGAAGGGAAGGGGTGAAAAGTCCCTTCCTTTTAGGGAAGGGATTTAGGGTTAGGTAAGAAATAGATTGAACGTGAGAAGTAAGTGCAGCTTGCGAGGTTGAAAGTTATATTGAGCGATTGTTTGTAGCCACACAACACTTATCGAATTCAT
>JAXHUT010000196.1:0-2805 GCA_034189405.1 Chloroflexota bacterium | reverse complement strand
TTTTCCAGGTCAACCACACCGATAAAGGGCAGGTTGCGATAGTACTCGTCCATATCCAAACCATATCCGAAGACAAATTTGTCAGGGATATCAAAACCGCAATATTTTATCGGAACATTCACTTCACGTCGTGAAAATTTATTTAAAAGGGTACATACTTCCAGACTGGCCGGGTTGCGTGTGCGCAGCATTTCAATCACAGAAGACAATGTATTCCCACTGTCGATAATATCTTCAACAATCAAAACATGTTTGCCTGAGATGCTGGTGGTCAGGTCCAGGGTGATACGCACCTGTCCATCTGACCTGCGAGAACCGGCGCCATAAGACGAAACCCCCATAAAATCAATGGCAACGAGCGGTTTAATATGTCGGATCAGATCCGTTAAAAACATCACGCCGCCACGAAGGATGCAGATTGCCAGGATTTTCTTCCCTTCATAATCCCGACTGATCTCCTCCCCCAATTCCTCAACGCGTGTCTTTAATTGGTCTTCAGAGATTAATATTTCTGCCAAAAAGGATTGATAGTCCTGCATACGCCTCCTAATCTTTCAATCTCGTGGGACTTGATGATGTTTGCGGCATCGTGCTTCATACATTTCCTGCGCACCCACCACAACAATGGGTTCGTCATAATGCGCTGGTGTACCATTCACCAAACGTTGGGTTCGGCTGGCAGACTCACCACAAACCATACAAATCGCCTGTAATTTCTCAACTTTTTCAGCCCTTGCCATTAAATCTGGCATACAGCCAAAGGGTTCTCCCCTGAAATCCATATCCAATCCGGTGACGATCACTCGAATGCCCTTTTCAGCCAGAGTCTCAACCACATCAACAATGCCGTCATCAAAAAATTGCACCTCATCAATTCCGACAACCGTTGTTGAGGGATCCAACAAGGTAAGAATATCTTCTGAACTTTCCGCAGGTTGTGCATCAACATCCAAGCCTGAATGTGATGTGATCTTTTTATGGTCATAGCGATTATCAATGAAAGGCTTGAAAACCTGCACTTCCTGTTTGGCAATTCTTGCCCGCCGTAAACGCCTGATCAATTCCTCCGTTTTACCGCAAAACATAGATCCGCAAATAACTTCGACCGAACCGACATTATTATGTTTCATAAATCACTCCTGAAATAATGATATAAAAAAGACAGGCAGATGAGCGCATTCATCTGCCTGTTAAGTTTACCGGATTTTTGAAATCACAAATTAATTTATACGGTTATTTCTTCAGCTGCTTCTGGAATTTTGTATCCCTGCTGACGCAAAGCCTTTTTGAGGTCAATCAGAGATTTTCGACCAAAACCGCTGACCTCTAGCATGGCTTGCTCACCGCCTTCAAGCCGCTCAAGCACATCAGCAATAGTATTCAAACCAGCTTCTTCGAGGACGTTGTCCACACGGGTGCCCAATTCAAGTTCAGATATGGGGCGATCCGTGGAAACTTTTTCTTCCTCTTTTGCCTGTTGTTCTTCAAGATATTCCTGGCGAGCTTGCAAGCGTTTGTAGAATCGATCAACCTGACCCTCACGGTCAAGAATACGCTGCTGCTGACCGGTATAGAAGGGATGACAATTAGAACAGACCTCAGTGCGGATCTCTTTTTTGGTTGAACCTGTCTTCCAGGTTGCACCACAAGAACCGCAAATAACGGTTGCCTCTGGATAATATTCGGGATGAATGTCTTTTTTCATAATATCGTTACAATCCTTTCAAAAGTGAATATACGTTATTCTTCATCAGGGATGGTAACAACATGCACCTTTTTTCTTCCGCCGGGCATCGTTTCAAAGTGAACCAGCCCTTGAGTCGTTGCAAAAATGGTGTGGTCCTTACCCATTCCTACGTTCCAACCTGGGTGAATCTTAGTGCCGCGCTGGCGAACCAGGATATTACCGCTGATAACGTATTCACCACCAAATTTTTTAATACCAAGTCGTTTCGATTTACTGTCACGACCGTTACGCGATGCGCCGCCGCCTTTTTTATGTGCCATAATTCTTACTCCATTTCAATCGATTCGATCAGCAAACGTGTGTACTGCTGACGATGACCTGATTTTACACGATATCGTTGCCTCGGCTTATATTTGAAGACCAAGATCTTGCGGCCCTTGAAGTGTTCAAGCACTTTCGCCTGGATCTTCGCGCCTTCAATAACCGGCGTCCCGATCACGACGTCATTGTCATCAACGGACAAAAGGACATCCTCAAGGGTTAATGCCTCACCCACCTCATTTGGCAAACGATCAACTTCAATCGTATCACCTTCAGCAGCTCGATATTGTTTGCCGCCTTGTTCGACAATTACAAATTTCATTTCATACTCCAATCTTCACTTAACCAACCTCGCTCGCGTGTCACCGCCAGGGATCGGGAAAGTTGGGGTTACATTATTATACCCCAGCAAAAACATCCTGCCGGGGCAAGGTTTCATTATTATATTAGCTTAGAAAATGAATGTCAACCGGGTTTCACCGGGTTTGACACCAGTCTTTGACACCTGTCTTTGACAGCAAACTGACAGTTTGAAGTGTCAGGGTGAAGAACCAACAATAAAAAAATTGGAAAAACACGAAACGGACGGGAGTTACCGGACGCACCCCCTTTGACATATAACGCCTTCTTTTCGCCTGATAGCCGCAGAACATTCGATCAAGCCTGAGGTGACAGTCCCATTGGATGGTAATGTTTAAAATTCTTGTCCTCAGGTTGTTTCTGCTAAGGTCGCCAACAAAAATATGTTACCGGGTTGCCGGAGAAGACGTTTCTGATCCCAAAGGTGGACTGACAAC
>JAXHUT010000195.1:0-4630 GCA_034189405.1 Chloroflexota bacterium | reverse complement strand
CCCAAGTCCATCCAGTGCGTTTTCAATAACTAGAGCTTCGCCATAACCGTACATATCATCATACAATAAGATTTTGACGTCCTCCATCCAGTCCTCAAAAGACGTCACAGGGGCTGGTTCCTCCACCTGCACAGGTTCCGATGTTGCCGTTGGTTGAATCACAACCTGTGTATCTGATACCTGCACGGTATAAGTCGGATATGGGGTATAGGTCGGAAGAACATCAATTTGAGTCTCCTCCTGCACCGGTGCAGGCTGCTCTAGTTGTTCTTGCTGCATCGCTAAGCTGGTTTGCTGGATAGCAATTGCAACCTGGGTGCCTTCCAAATCACCGTTTCCCCCCACCACAGGTAATCCACAGGACACTAACAGACTCCCCAAAAAAAGATAAAGTACACTAAAACGAATAAACGTTTTCATCAGCTCCTCCTGTCATAAAAAGTGTATTGGTTTCCATCCCCCAGATAATGACAACAATTAAATTTATCATTAATTCTGTTTTTATTCAAGGAGGAAAACCAAAAATAATTCGGTATTTGAAATTAATTTACGAGAAGAAGAAGATTTTTATAATCAGGGATCAGGTACCAGGTATTGGGTATTAGGCACGTTGACAACGCGTAGCGCAGGATCGCACTACGCCCTACAAAAAAAGGCTTTTGGGATAGTAAAAAGTGGGGGAAGATTTTTTTAGAACGATTTTCAACACCCCAGAAACCAAAATTATTCAACATTTGAAAATAATTTATGAGAGAAGAAGGCTTATAATGATGATGAAAGAAATAACGAAAGGCGATAAGTTTATGATCACAGGAACCAACAAGAAACGCATTACCATTTTCCTCACCTTTGCTTTCGGGATCTCATGGGCTGCTGCGTTGGTGATTTACCTGACTGGCGGGCTTGATAACAGCCCAACGTACACATTCGCAGGGGGACAAATCACCCTCGCAATTATTCTTCTCACATCCGTGTATATGTTTGGCCCTGCAATTGCAAACCTACTCACACGGATCATCACAAAAGAAGGCAAATCAAATTTATTCCTACAACCTAATTTTGATAATAAACGTGGGTTATATTATCTTGCAGCCTGGTTTTTACCAGGATTGCTCACAATTCTAGGAACCCTTTTATTCTTTGTTCTATTCCCCAATTATTTCGACAAATCTTTGTCTGCCTTGAAAAATTTACTGGCGGACAGCGGTCAAACGGGCAGCATCAACCCATGGTTAATCGCTGTAACCCAAGCTTTGCAAGCATTGATCCTCTCGCCCATTCTGAACGCAATCCCGACATTTGGAGAGGAATTTGGTTGGCGAGGGTATCTCCAGCCCAAACTGATGCCCCTCGGGGGACGAAATGCCGTCATCCTGACAGGTTTGATTTGGGGCGTATGGCATTGGCCGGTAATTTTTATGGGGTACAACTACGGAAAGGATTACTTTGGCGCGCCGTTCCTCGGTCCTCTGGCGATGGTCTGGTTAACATTAGCGCTAAGTGTGTTTTTTGGTTGGCTTAGCATCAAAGCCGACAGCCTTTGGCCGGCTGTAATCGCCCACGGCGCTTTAAACGGCATTGCCTCATTGGGTTTGATTTTTGTGAAGGGCAGCCCTGATCCCTTGCTTGGGCCCGCCCCCGTTGGGATTATTGGCGGAATAGGATTAACCCTCACCGCTGCCTTAATTCTTCTTCATCCTACAGCACTCAAACCTTCATCACAGCCAAAAGGCAGCCATCATCGAAACGCTTGATCCTCCCAGCCTGCCTCACCGATCAATGGCACAAAGACAACAAGTATACTTTTCGATTTCTTGAATTTTTTCCCTTGCCTGTCCCAGACTTCCAAATGTTGTGAAAATCGGCTTCCCACCGGGATCACCAGCCTCCCTCCCTCAGCCAGCTGACTTAACAAAGGATCGGGAACTTTAGGGGCAGAAGCTGCCACAACAATGCGGTCATAAGGCGCGGCAGGCGGAAATCCCAGGGTGCCGTCCCCCACATGCACTTGACAATTGTCATAACCCAGGTCAGAAAGGTGCTTCTCCGCTGTTTCAGCTAGGTCAATATGCCGTTCAATCGAATGCACTTCGTCAGCCAGCTCTCCTAAAATCGCCGCTTGGTATCCCGAACCTGTACCCACATCCAGCACCCGGTGCCCCTGATGAACATCCAGTAATTCCGTCATCAAAGCCACAATATAAGGCTGTGAAATAGTTTGACCGCTGCCAATCCGAACAGGGCTGTCGCCATAAGCGGAAGACCAGGATTCTTGTGGTAAGAATAAATGACGGGGTACAGACCGCATCGCTTGCAATACGCCTTTATCTTTTATCCCCCTACCTTCAATTTGATACTTGACCATTCGCTCACGTTCAGCCCGGTAGCTTTTCATCCTTCACTTCCTTTTTAAGGCGATTGGCGATCATACGATCCACTTTTCCCATAGGATAATTCCCTAATTTTTTAATCGGTACCCACGCCAAAGCCTGACTCGCCAATGCTTGTGGTTCTCGTTTTGAAATTAATTCACACAAAAAAGCATGCAAGGTTATTTTAAAATGGGTATATGCATGCTTGTACTGACCAAAGGGCATACCCACCCTGATTTCCACAGCCAATTCTTCTTCAATCTCTCGTACCAGGCAAGCTTCCAGGTCAACATCTTTGGCTTCCATCGTGCCCCCAGGAAATTCCCATAAGCCACCCAAGAGGCTCTGGTTGTGCCGCTGCGCTAACAATACGCGACCATCCTTCCGGATAACGGCTGCTGTAACAATGTGATGTGGCACCTTCTTGCGCGGCAGTTTGACCGGTCTTTCCGCCTGGACGCCCAATTGGAAGGCTAAACATTCCTTTGAGAGTGGGCAAGCATCACAAGCTGGATTTTTAGGCGTGCATAGGGTTGCGCCAAGGTCCATTAAAGCCTGGTTGTAGGTGCCGCCCTGACTTGCTGGTAGATTGTCTTCTGCCAATTTCCACAAAATCTTCTCGCCCTTGGTAATGCGAGCTGGGACAGTGATGTTAAAAAGCCGCGAGAGAACACGCCGAATATTTCCATCCACAGCTGCAACGTCTGCACCAAAAGCAATGGATGCAATCGCAGCTGCTGTGTAAGTACCAATGCCAGGTAAACGCTGTAGATCCTCTGGCGCTTGCGGCAATTTCCCTTCCCATTCAGTCATTATGATCCTGGCTGCTTGATGCAAATTTCTGGCTCGGCTGTAATAACCCAGACCCTCCCAAAGCGAAAGCACTTCTTGCTCATCTGCCGATGCCAGGCTTTTGACATCCGGAAAACGAGCCATCCACGCCTCAAAATACGGAATGACGGTATCCACCTGTGTTTGCTGCAGCATGACCTCAGATACCCATGTTCGATATGCAGATTGATAAGAACGCCAGGGGAGTTCCCTGGCGTTCTTTGCGTACCACGTCAGCAGTGCAGCGACAAAAGGCATTAGAACTGGAAACCTCCCTGGAGGGGGGCTAATTTCAACTCATAATTTTCAACATAATCCAACAGCTTGTCAGTCAGAAGAAACCATTCTTCAGAAGTGATAATCTCTTGAGCTTTATCTAGTCCTGGCACGACAGCACCAACAAGGATTTGAGGATGGTCCCCATATATCGTCACCCAGGCATCGCTTAATGCCATCCCTAATTTTTGCACACCAGGCATAAAACTACGCACAACAAACTCAAAATATTCTTGTTCGCGATCCTGAACGATATCCCAAGACATGATCACTTTTACATTCATAAACTTTCCTTTCACCAGAAACTTATAATTAAATTATAAGGTCAATTCCAAAACGACAACTCGGGTCTCTTCTGGCAGCATATTAACGCTGGATAGTTTAAGCGATTCTTCTGTCTCAACAGTTGTCAGGCCCATTTCCTTGAGGAACTTAGAAAGGGGGTCCAATTTTATCGAGAGGTTGCTCATCCCATAATGCATTGGGATAACAATGCTCGGTTCAAGCAAACTGATTACTTCTGCCGCCTTAGCTGCATTCAGACTGGTCTCACCCCCGACTGGTACAAGGGCAATATTGACGTCACCTAAACCCTCAACCTCTGTTTGGCTGGGGACATTATTCAACGCACCTAAATGAGCAATGGTCAGCCCGTCATAATCGATCACATAAACTGTGTTGCGTGTTTCATCCTTAGAGTGCTTCTTCTTTCTGCCATTGATCAATACACCCGTGATAAAGACACCCCCGATCTCATATTCGCCGGGGCCAGTAATTTCAAAAGGCTTAGACCTAATTGCTTTTACATAGTTGTGAGCCGGTCTGTCGCAGCTGATAGTAACAACCCTTGCCCTTAATTTCCCAGGGTCAATCCCCACCACCTCAGGATCATAAGGATCTGTGACAACTGCAGCCATGCCGCGCTCATTTATTCGAAAACAAGAAAGTCCGTGCCAGGTAATTTCCATAAAATCTCCAAGTTGTTTTATTGAATTATACGACGTCCTGTTAATTTTTTTGACTTTAACCAGGACCATAAATTGTATCCGATATTTTTATCAAGCTAATTGTATAATAAAATTGTAAAAACGTCATAAAATGAGGGTGTTGAAAAACAGAATGTACTTTTGTATTCCATCAAACTCTTTATC
>JAXHUT010000194.1:0-5656 GCA_034189405.1 Chloroflexota bacterium | reverse complement strand
TAAGAAGAACCGGGTTTGATGCTTTCGTCCCTAAGCAGAAGGTGAGCAAGGTTTATGCATAAACTATCCTATTTCCCTGGGCATAGTTTTTTACATCGCCTCTATCCATTAACGAAATTTGCCTGGCTGTTAGTTGGTACGCTTTTTGCTTTTATCCTAAACAATCCTGAGATGCTTGCCATTACTGCCTTATTAATCCTGGTCGTGCTTGTATGGACCAAGCCCAATATTTCGAAGGTGAGGGGCTTTCGACTGGCATTGGCTACAGGCTTTATTCTGATTGCGCTCTATATTCTCTTTGATAAACAAGGAAAAACGCTGGTGGATTCTAGCATCGATCTTTTACGAATTACCTCAAGCGGATTTAATCTGGGGTTGCTCATTGGCAGTCGTTTTTTATTGATTATTTTTCTAAGCTACCTATTTATCCTGACGACAAAACCCAATGACCTTGCTTATGCGTTAATGAAGATAGGTTTGCCCTACCGATATGGATTTATGCTGGTGACTGCATTACGATTGGCGCCCATCCTCGAAGAAGAGGGACAAACCATCTACAAAGCACAACTCTTACGTGGGGTGCGTTATGATCAGGGGAGCATTTTTAAAATCATGAATCTTGTCAAACAATTCTTAACACCCTTACTTATCAGCGCCCTTCGTCGGACGGATAAACTGGTTTTCAGTATGGAAGGACGGGGTTTTGGAAGGCAAACTGAACGAACTTTTCGTGAAAGCCCCTCCGCAACCCGTCTTGATTTACTTGTCAGCCTGATTTTAATCTTTTACTTTGCCGGTTTAATATTATTAAATTATAGGAGCGCATTATGAAGAAGCTACAGTCAAAGCAATTTACGGTCTTTCTCATTATTTTCAGCATTATTTTACTGGGTGTAATCGTTGCACTTGTCATCGCCACAAAACCAATGCCAGTTGCTTTATTGCAGAATTTTGGTTTATCCTTGCTTTGGGAGGAGGGGATGATGATGAACGAATGTGCGGAATGTCATAATTCAGCTGATTTCCATTCCTGTGAAACCTGTCATGACGAGCAGCGTGGGTCTGTTGAATTAACAAATATCCCATTTTCTGAAATCGTTAGGTTAACGGGGGATGTCCCTGATCCAAGTTTTGTTAAAGTACATCAAGTCATCCCCGATCAAGAAAATTTAGGAACACATATCACATTGCTTAGCTTTTTAGAAATGCAT
This sequence comes from Chloroflexota bacterium, assembly GCA_034189405.1. GTDB lineage: Bacteria > Chloroflexota > Anaerolineae > Anaerolineales > Anaerolineaceae > Brevifilum. Next base: position 4,445 of record JAXHUT010000194.1, on the reverse strand, counting down.
GGCGTGACGGATTTTGAAACCATAACCTTCACAACCAATGACGGTGGATTTACAACAATCGAATATCAGTATCTCGATGAAACAGCGATATTAGTTCCCTATGTGGACGGCGTTCGCTTCATCACTGAAACCCTTCATAGTTCAACATGGCTCAAAGGGATCAAGCAAATCACGATTGTTGGAAAGGAGAAACCCCTCACTATCGACGGTGAGGCAACGTCGATTGGAAGGTTGTTATTGGGAGATACAATGCGATTGACGGTCGAAGGATCAGATGTCATGCTTTCCGATGATACTGGGAATATCAGTAGTGCATTGGTCGCGAATTGGGTTGAAGGTCCCCGTCTATTGGATCTTCTTAAAGACCCCTCTCCAAATGGGGTTTCAGTTAAGGATGCGAATGGCAATGTAACAGAATTGTCCGCTGATGAAATACAAAATGCAATTATTGCAATCGTCAGAGATGAGGTCACCCTCGTCTTGCCTGATCGAGGAAGAAGCGCATGGCCAACTCAAATTATAGAAATCGAGTCAAATTAAAGATGATCAAAAACAAAAACCGAATTCTTCTCTTACTATCTCTTATTATCTTACTAACTGCCTGTAAACCCGCCTGGGAAATAGAGGTCATTGAAAATGATCGCAGCACCGGAGTCATCAATCAGGAAAGTGTTTCATTCTATATCGATAAATATCTGGAAGAGACCAGTGAAGTTCCACTAGGTCAAATGCTATATGACGTTGGGTACACCCTCATTGATGAAATCACATTCAAATCAACAAACGATTCAAACAGAACCTATCCCTGGGACGATATCGGTGTAACTGCCACAATTTTGGAATCGGGCGAGATCTTATTGGGAGATGGTACCAAGATCAAACCAAATCAAATTGAAATTAAAGCTGATTCAATATCTATGACCGAGTATTACTCAATTATGGATATTGCACCAACCATTGCCTACGCGATGGAACTGCCAGAGTTACCCGAAAGCAAGGGGCAGGTCCGTTTGAATCATTCTGGAGGCTTTGAACATGCTGTGATGATATTTTTGGACGGCCTTCAATATGATCTCCTCACATCGCTAATTGATGCGGGAAAGCTGCCCTTTTTTGAAACGTTAGACACGATACAACCTGGGATAACGGTTTATCCATCCATTACAACATCCGCTTCAGCAGCGCTGTTGACTGGTACACCGCCAAAAGATAATGGTGTTTATGGATATGGATATCGCACAACAACATCAACAACGCTTTTCGACCTCTTTGTTCAAAATGGCAAATCGGTTGTTGCAGTGGAAGGAAGTGGTTTGTCTTTCAACTTGAGAAATGCTGAAACAATATTAAGTGGTGATCGAGACAACAACGGCTTTGCAGATGACAATGTTTATGAAAACAGCCTTGAGATTATTCACTCCGACATGCCCGATTTACTTTATATCCATTTTCATGACATTGATGATATGGGGCATAAATTCGGCCCATTGTCATCAGAATATAAAACGTCTATTATCCATGCTGATAACTACTTAGAAGAAATTGTCAAGGCGCTGCCAGAAGGCACCCTGATCACAATATTTGCCGACCACGGCATGCGTACCACTGAAGACGGCGGAAATCACGGCACTTTAACTGCCGATGATCTAATTATCCCCATCATTTTCATCGAAAAATAAAGGAGTTAATATGTTTAAGAATATGAAACAAAGTGTAAGTATTTCAAAATGGGTATTGCTGATATGTATTCCCCTGTTGCTCACCGCGTGTGGAGGAACGCCTAAAGTTGAATGGGATCTCTCCGTTTCAGGGGATGTGGACAACCCGATGACGTTTTCATTTTCTGAATTGGCTGAAATGGAACAAGTCGATCTAAATGAAGTGCTCATGGAAAAATCGCGGGGTGAAGACGAAATACGTTCTTTCAGCGGTGTACCCCTTGATTTAATTTTAGAAAAAGTCGGTGCACCAGACGATATCAGCACAATTACAGCGATCGCAGGCGATGGATACGCTATTGAAATCACCAAAGACGAATTAGTCGACGGCATCGTAGCGCTTAAACAATCCGGAGAATGGATTGTCGATGTCGATCCAGACGCTGGTCCCATTCGACTGGTTTTCCCCACAACACCCGCCAATCGTTGGGTGTTTCAAATAGCTGAGCTCATTGTCAACAAATAACAACAATCTATTAGAAAGAAAGGAATAACATGAAAAAATCAACCTTGTTCGCCAGTCTGTTTATCGTCATTGCGTTACTCTCTGCTTGCAGTCAAGCGCCAGAAGCCGTAATAACTGAAACTGCCGTTCTGACAGTTGGGTCAGAAGAATTAACGCTGTCAGAATTAGAAGCCTATGAGACATTATCGGCTGATTATACAAATAAAGATGGCGAAACAACAACATATGAGGGCGCCCCGCTCGTTGACCTCTTGCAGGATGCCAAACTCACAGAGGGTGATACCCTCATCTTTACTGCTTCAGACGGCTACGAAGCGGAGATGCCGCTTGATGAAGCCTTGAACTGTGCGAATTGTATCGTTGCCGTCGACGATGACATTCTGCGCATGATCATGCCTGATATGTCAAGCAAGCTTCAGGTCAAAGACGTCGTAAAAATCAGTGTAAAATAAACGAAAGTAAAAAAGGAAAGGATCAGACTGTCAAGATTCGACAGTCTGATCTTTAAGAATTATGCCCATCTTAACACCATCAAGGCGCTGGCAGAAAGCTTATTATCCATTCAAAAAGCGAAGTCTGCCTGAGAAAATTGAAGAAAGCATTGAAAGAGCTGTCAAAGGCGTTTTTTGGGGATGCCGGATGTGTGGAAATTGTCTGCTCCAGGAAACAGCATTTATTTGCCCCATGGCTTGTCCAAAAGGGCTGCGCAATGGTCCATGCGGTGGTTCAACACCGGACCATTGCTGTGTCGATGAATCTCGTCCTTGCATCTGGTATGAGATCTATCGCAGAGCGGAAAAAATGGATCGTCTCGAAAAACTTCTTGAAGTGCTGCCGCCCTTGGATTGGGATAAAACAGGCACATCTGCTTTGAGAGATGTTTATGAGAAAGCCAGTGAAATTGGCCTGTCAAAAACATTTTCATTTATAACACATTCCACCTCTGAAGAACGGAAGCGTGGTTGGGATCGTTTCTTCATGGACATCCGCCAACCGGAATGGTGGGATGGTGATTCTCAATATCATCCCACCCCGCCCCACGAACCCGTTTCGCACTTTGAAAAAACGCTAAGCATGGGTAAATTTGTCACAACTTGTGAACTCATTCCGCCCTTGTCCAGTGATTATGGATCAATGGAAAAAAAGATAACCGCACTTAAAGACTCTGTTGATGCAATTAATATCACAGACAGCGCTTCAGCAGTACCTCGTTTATCACCATTGACGTGCGCCCTTCGAACGCTTGAATTAGGTGTTGAACCCATTCTCCAAATGGCAGCCAGGGATCGGACCCGGCTGAGCTTGCAATCAGACCTGATCGGCGCTTCTGCTTCTGGTATTCGTAACATACTGTTGATTACCGGAGACCATCCTAACAAAGGACGCAAACCTTTCAGTAAAATGGACATCTGGGATTATGACAGCATCCAGGCTGTTTGGATTGCCAGAAAATTGAGAGACGAGAGCACCTACTTAGATGGTCGAAAGGTTTCCATTCCACCAAGTTATTATATTGGCACAGCTGCATCACCAAATGCATCGGAACCGAAATACCAGGCTATACGTGCTGAGAAAAAGATCAACGCTGGGGCGCAATTTTTTCAAACAAATCTAATTTTTGACACATCAAGATTTGAATCTTATCTGGAAGAACTTGATAAGCGCAACCTCTTAGACCAAATGCACCTTATCGCTGGCCTTACATCAATACGAAGTATTAATGCTGCTAATTTCATGAATGGGCTGCCTGGGATTGTCGTGGCTGAAAATATTTTAGAACGGCTTTCAAATTCAAAAGATGTTAGACAAGAAGGCTATCTGATTTGTTTGGAGTTGATTGATAAAATCAAATCACTTCCCGGGGTCCAGGGTATACACTTCATGGCAATTAATGATCCAGAAACCATCAAGAGCCTGATTGTCGATAGTCATTTGAAAAGTTAAAACAACAGCCCTAAATAAGCCATTATTAAATCCACAACTAGCGGCCTTCCCTTTGTTTAAGCGTTTTCAGGAGACTCATTAATAACTTAGAAATATTTCCTAAACTTCTTAAACAACATTATTAAATATAACCCGAAATCTTTGATAAGTTGGGCTTCTCCGAGTTCCGAACCCTGGTCTGGATGCACAACTCATTAATCGAGTAGGGAGCGGCGGCTAGCCGCCCCCTCTCACACCACCGGACATGCGGGTCCGCATCCGGCGGTTCATCAATTCGTACACAGTTCCAGATACCGAGTTTTCAAACTCTTCAACCC
>JAXHUT010000193.1:0-3517 GCA_034189405.1 Chloroflexota bacterium | reverse complement strand
GACCATAACCATGCCGCCTTCGGTGACGGCCAGTACAGGGATGGATGCTTTGACCCAGGTTATTGAGGGGTACGTCTCCAATAAATCCAACCCGATGACGGATGCCCTGGCAAAAGAGGGCATTATTCGCGGCAGTCGTGCATTATTGCGCGCTTATCAAAATGGAAAGGATAGACAAGCAAGATATGACATGGCGCTGACCAGTATGTTTGGTGGGCTTGTTTTGGGGAACAGCGGTCTGGGTGCCGTTCATGGCTTTGCAGGACCTATTGGGGGTATGTTTCATGCATCTCATGGCGTAATTTGTGCGAGCCTGCTTCCCTATGTTATGAAATACAATGCCCTCGAGCTTTCTAAACGAGCAGGTATGGAGGGCATTCAGAAGAAATTCAAGGAAATTGGACAATGGGTCACTGGAGAACCCGATGCCAGCATTGAAGATGGTATCGTTTGGATTGAAGATTTGGCACAGCATTTAGAAATCCCTGGTCTTCGAGGAATCGGGATTAAAAAGAGTGATTTTAAAACCATTATCGAAAAGGCTAGTGTTGCTTCAAGCATGCAGAAGAACCCTGTAAAACTGGATGAAGAAACACTTAAATTAATTTTGGAAGAGGCATATTGAGATAACACAACTCGTGATTTCCCGGGTTGTGTTTTGCTGATTGTTAATTGCTCTATGAATTTTTGAAGAAACTAACCTCAATAACACCTGGACCAGCATGCACAACAATTGCAGGGGGGACGACATATACGGGAATGGAATCAATCTCCAGGGCTTTTGTTAAATCGGCGGCTAATTTTTGGGCGCGTTCCTCTCCACCGCAGTGACTTACAGTGATATAAGATGTTTCATCTTTTGGACATTCTTCCAAAACTAATTCCTTCAGGCGGTTTAATGCTTTCGTGGATGTGCGTTGTTTTTCTATAGCATCGACTTTGCCGTCAATCAACCCCAGGATGGGTTTCATCTGTAACACACTCCCCACCAGGTAAGAGGCGTTCCCGATTCGACCGCCTTTATATAAATATTCAAGGGTGTCGACCAGGAAGTAAACAACCTCCCGCTGACTTAATGTCTTTATTTTCTGAATGATTTCTTCAGCAGCCATGCCGTCATCTGCCCATTTTTTCGCCATCTTGACCAGGACGCCCAATCCCCCAGCAATGGTACGAGTGTCTAATATATGGACATTCGCCTCAGGGACATTTTCAGCTGCAATCTCTGCAGAACGGAAAGTGCCGCTTAGTTCCGTTGAGGGTGCCAGGATGATGATGGCTTCTCCCACCTCTGCATATGCCTTGAATAAGGGCTCGTATAGGGCTGGAGGTGGTGCAGCAGTTTTAGGAAGCTCTTTTGACTCCTGTAATTTCGATAAGAAAGTAGGCGTATCAATCTCAGTGTCGTCTCGATAAGGCTGCTCATCAAAAATGATGATCTGCGGAATGACGTCTATCCCGAGGGTTTCCAATTCATCAAGCGGCAGACCACAGGTGGTGTCTGCAATGATTTTTGTCATAATAATTTCTCCTGATAATAGATGAATGCTTTTATTATAATCGGAATTTACATCCGGGTTTTTAAATTAACGGGTCAAAGGTAAATCGTAATTCAATCATCTTTAATTGTAGAAGGAAGACACCAATATCTGGGCGAAGAGTCTTATAATGAAATTGGCATCAAAAAATATCAATCATAATTCGGGTAGAATATTAAATGATTTTTAAGTTATTGAACCCTCACGAATAAATGGAGATTTTATGGCTCAAATAGATGTCAATCACGAACCTTGCTCAGAAGGCGTAGCCATTGTAATTTTTGGTGTGACTGGCGACCTGGCAAGGCGAAAGCTGATGCCTGCTCTGTATGAGAATGAGAAAATTGGACGGCTTCCTGACCCCTTCTATATTTTAGGGTTTGCGAGACGTCCCTGGAGCCATGACAAAATGCGAGACGTCCTTAGGCAGGGCGTTGTTGACTATGGCCGGACAAAACCCATCGATGAGAAGGTGCTAGAGGGTCTGTTGGATAATGCTTATTACGTCGAATCTACCTTTCAGGATCAGGAGGGTTACCGAAAGCTTCAAGAAGATATCAATAAGCTCGGTATTCAAAATACCTTGTTTTATCTTTCAACCCCACCGGGGTGGTATTCAACAATTGTTGAGAACATTGGCGCAACAAAAATGGAATCTTGTCCGAATGGATGGCGCAGGATTGTTGTAGAAAAACCATTTGGGCGTAATCTTGAAACTGCACTGTCCCTCGACGCTAAACTCCATTCAGTATTCTCTGAAGAACAAATTTATCGCATCGATCATTATCTCGGTAAAGAAACAGTCCAGAATATTCATGCTTTTCGGTTTGGAAATGGTATTTTTGAGCCGCTTTGGAACCGGAAATACATTGACCATATAGAAATAACGATGGCGGAATCTGATGGGGTTGGCACGCGAGCTGGATATTATGACAAGGCAGGCGTGATTAGAGATGTATTTCAAAATCATCTTTTGCAATTATTGACACTGACGGCGATGGAGGCACCTGCTGCATTTAATGCCAAATCAGTTCGCGATGAAAAAGTAAAGGTGTTAAAATCTATCAACGATATTTCGGGTGAGAAGGCACTCAAAAATACGTTCAGGGCACAATATGTGAGCGGGACAATCGACGAAAACAGGGTCCTGAGTTATCGGGATGAGCCCAATGTTGCGCCTGAGTCAATCACAGAGACATATATGGCTGCAAGATTGTACATCAATAACTGGCGGTGGGCTGGGGTTCCTTTTTATTTACGATCCGGCAAGCGGCTGCCAAGACGCGTTACCGAAATAGCGATTCAATTCACCCAAGTTCCTCTAGCCTTGTTTGGACAGCGGAATTTAGCGGAGGAAGCACCCAATGTGCTGATTATTCGCATCCAACCTGATGAAGGGATCACATTGTTTCTTGGCGCAAAAGTACCAGGAAATCAGATGCGTATTGAACCCGTAACCATGAATTTCAGCTATGCAGAAGCCTTTGGTGGGGAGCCTCCTGAAGCGTATGAAAGGCTGCTGTTGGATTGCCTGCTGGGAGATGCGACATTGTTTACGCGGAGTGATGAGGTGGAAGAAGCCTGGCGTTTAACCAATGGAATCATAGAAGCCTGGGAAACCCAGGACCTGAGAAATTTACCTGTTTACGAGGCTGGCACTCAAGGGCCCCATGGGGCAGATGATTTTATCCGTGATGATGGTCGGAAATGGCGTGATATTTAAGGCATAAGCTAATAAAACCCGACCGGCCAAGTACGCCAAGCCTATTTTTTTATTGTGGTGGAAGCTTGGCGTGGCAATTGGGACATTCACGATCTAAATTTCGAACAACGAATCCACAATTCATACAGGTTCGAGGTTGAATATTACCCAAAGGGGCACCGCAAGCAATACACCGTCCCTCACTGATGGGGTTTGGGGTGTTGCAGTATGGGCAAATATTTCGCTGTAATTTCGCCGAAAGGGCTTTCCCAATGCC
>JAXHUT010000192.1:0-7027 GCA_034189405.1 Chloroflexota bacterium | reverse complement strand
AGAGCCTCACGCCAATGTATCATGCCATAGTAATTCGAAAAGGTATATGACAATAGTGTTGAAAGCCGCTCTAAAAAGCCTTCTCTGGAGCGAAGCGGAACACCTTTAGGTGCGAGGCGAATCCCTTCCCTTCAGGGAGGGGGCAGGTTGACGTCCGGCTTTTCAAATACTGGATAATAGAAAACCAATTTTTTATTCTTGGCGCAGATTAATCAATGATTTCTAAAGTTTACCCCCCTAGCCCCCCGCAGGCAGGGGAAAATTGATTTAAAGTATTAGAAATTAAGGGGCTTATCAGAATCCGGAAGGGTGAGGGTTTCGACTTCTAAACCGAATAAATTTGATTAGCGATAAATTTAGCGGACTGAAGTCCGCACTCCTAAAAAACTTTTCACTGCACGGTCAGGAGACTTTACCCCCTAGCCCCCCGCAGGCAGGGTGAGGGTTTCGACCAGGGACCTCACGCTAGGGTATCACGCCAATCCGTATTTTGTAGATGCACATTTAGGAAAAGCAGGTCTTGAAATAATAAGGTCTGAGCCCGTTTAACTAACTGCTTTTCCCTCCTGTTAAGTAATTTGTAATATCTCCCTTTTGAAAATACGCCCGGTAAGCCTGGCTTTCTTCTAACGCGTCCTTTACTAACGATTGATATATTTCCAGCGCTGCCTGGTTGGGCGCGTTATCCACCGCTGAGATGCGCAACTGATCCTCCTCAAAAACCACACCCAACTTCCCCAGGGCTTCCCACAGCTTTAAACCAATCCGAACGCTCTCCCGGGTCACGGCACAAGCGCTGGCGAGTTCATCTAATGTGGACTTGCCGTCTTTATGTCTTATGGCGTACTTCGCCAGGCCGCCCAACCGTTCCAAAAAGGTTTTCGTCTTGGTGATGTTCGGGTTCAGCCCAAAGACCACAACCTTTTTCGGTTTTGTTAACAAAATGGCATCATCAAGGACAGATTGGGAAGGCGGTGCTGTCCAGATGACCAAATTTGGGACGGGTTCCAATTCATTCCGTCCTTTGCATGACAATGCCTTTGGAGTTTTCCCCTCTCCCCAAACCATGCTATCCTGATTTTCAGTGAGGAAATGGGTTAGTTCTGAAATTGGGTTCAGAGCGTTTCGCCGATCGATGATTGTAAAATGCCGGCGTTCGATCTCTTTTCGTCCTTTTTCAGTAATGCGGAAATCCACCCATTCTGCGCTCACCTGGGGAGAGCCTTTGTAATCGGTTCTTGAAAGCCGGCACACCAGGTCAAATTGTGCCTCGGGCGGCAGCTGGTCTCCGCCGTTCCACCAGATGAAGCGCACTTCATTTTGATCCTGATCCTTTGCCACGACCTGCCGATGTTCAGCGTAGGCGCCGATCTCCCGTGTGGAGACCAGGGTGAGGTTGGGTATCATGACATTAAGGGGCGGGTTATCCGGGCCAAAGGGCGCCAGGCGATCCATTTGTTCCACGAAATCCAAAGATATTTCGTCGGGGCTGATCACCCGGTCAATCACTAGTTTAGGAACTATTTCTACCCTTTCTCTAAGCTTTCCAACTGCAGCGAGGAAACCCCGTTTGAAGGCAGGATATTTATCCGGCGCCATGGATAGTCCGGCTGCCATTGGATGCCCGCCGTACGCATTAAGCAGGTCTGATTGCGTCCCAATGGCTTCGGTAATATTCACGCCTTCCACTGAGCGCGCAGACCCATGGATAGAATCTGTGCCCGTTAATAACAGGGCAGGTTTCCCGTAACGTTCAACCAGGCGGCTGGCGACAATACCAACCACACCACCTGGCCAATCGGGATGGTGCAAAACGATCGCCGGTGAGTGTCGATCTTCTGCGGACATTTGCAGCAGTGCTTCAGCTGCTTGTTCAACTTGTCGGGTGGCAAAACGCCGTTTGGCGTTCATAGCTTCAATTTGCATCCCTAAAACCCGAGCTCTCCCGCCGTCCTCTGTGGTCAAAAATTCGACCATTATGTTTGCATCTCCCAATCGACCGACGGCATTCATCCTTGGTGCGATCTGAAAGCCGATGTGGGTTTCAGTCAGATTTAGAGGGTTTAAATCAGCTGCTTTATATAAGGTTTGTAACCCTAAACGTCCTGTATTTCGTAAATTTTGCAGGCCTTTTTGAAGGATATAACGGGTATCTCCCTTGAGACGGGCAACGTCGGATACGATTCCCAGGGCTGCTAATTCCTGATACCGCCCTTGCTCTAAAGGGTGGTTCTCAGCCTGGAAAAGGGCTTCTATTAACTTGTAAGCGACACCGACACCCGGCAAGGTTGCCAAAGGATGATCCTCAGGAAGCCGCTGGGGGTTGACGACAGCATGGGCTGGGGGCAGGCTTTCACCCAGGCTGTGGTGATCGGTGACGATCACCGGTATACCCGCATTGCGGAGGAACTGAATATTCTCGTGTTCGGAAATGCCCGTGTCGCATGTCAGTAGAAGGTCGAAGCCTTCCTTCAGATATTTTTCTAAAACTGCCTGGGTGATCCCATGGGATTCTTTCCCCCGGACGGGTATGTGATAGCTGACAAAGCCTCCTAATTCGCGAAGCGCTTCAACCAGCAGGGTGGTTGCAGTCTGCCCATCGACATCGAAGTCGCCCCATACCAGGATGTGTTTTTGCTGCTTGAGGGCATCGATCAGCAATGAGACGGCAATTTCAATATCCGGCAGCTGCTCTGGGGGTGTGGGTTGGACATTTTCTGGGTGAAGAAAGGCTAGCGCTGAGGCAACGGTCTGGTATCCGCGCCTGTAAAGGGTTTGTGCGACCAGAGGATGCCCGCCAACAGCCTTTTGAAAGTCCTCTGGAATGGAAAGTTCATCCGGGAAAACCCATTGTTTTTCTTGAGGCATTAAAATTCAATTTCCTGTATTTGATCAAAATCCAGGTACAGTTCGAAATCCTCTTCGTCCAACTCAAACCCTTCGTAAGTCTCAAGGTCGCCCGCATGCACGCCCCGATCGCAATGTGAGCGGTAGACACAATAGCGGCATTTCTTGAGATCATCCGTTCGGAAGAAGTTTTCCTCTTTGCGATCTAAAATCTCCCGGATACCGTTCTCAAGAAAGGCTTGATCATCCTCGTAAGCCTTTTGGTCATAGGTCAGGGTGACAGGGACGTCGGGGTGGGCGGCAAACCAGTAATTCATGGTGATCTGTTCCGGGTTAACTGTATTGTTATCAAGCAGACTCCCCCCAGCCTGGGCTAAGATATAGCGATAGAGACGGGTTTGCACCCGATTGAGCAGCCATTCTTTTCTCGGACGTTTGCTCGAGGTCTTCCAGTCAAAGATCACCCATTGTGATTTGTCCGCCACCAGGATCAGGTCATATTTTGCCAGGAGCCGATGGTTCAACATCGGGGTGCTGAGCGTTGTTTCCACAAATCGTTTCCCTTTGAGGAGCGGGGGCACAAATTGAAGAAAACGCTCCCACCATCCCACGAACTCTGGATTTGGGTCTGCTTCAGCTATTTCATCCAGGCGGGATTCGGGGATACCCAACAAATATTGCTGGACCAAACGGTGAAAACGGGCGCCTGCTTTTCCCCGTTCTTCAAATTCAAGGGCATCATCAACCAACAAAGCCGGCCATTTTGTGCGCCGGATGTATTTCAAGTAAAAATGATAGGGACAATCTAAATAATCTTTGAGATTGCTTTGTGTGAAATCAAAACCCTCAGGCAGTTTCATTGCTTTTTCTCCAAAGCGTTGATCATTTCCAATAATGCCAGGGCGGGGAAGTTCCGGTTTGAAACCCGACCGGTGTTCCAGGTGACGGTCAGCCATTTACGTGCCCGCGTGATCCCAACAAACAGCAGCCTTAACCTTTCCCGGATAAATTCATGTCGCGCTTCCATCGACGCTTTGCCCGGTTGGTACCAGTCAAAGGGATCTCCCTCGGTCAGGATCATTAGCTGGCTGATGACCTCTGCTTCCATATTGAGATGGTCTTTGACGAACCATTTTTCGGATTGAAACTGATCGTACTCTGCACCGGAGGGAAAATTGTAATTGTTGACAGAGGTTAAGAAAACGCAATCCCATTCCAAGCCCTTGGCTTTATGCATGGTAGCAACGACCACCTGACCGGGATAAAGATCGGGGTTGAAAGCCTCATCTTCCTGCGAGAAACCGAGGTATTTACGCTGATTTTTGGCGATATTTGCCAGCTCATCGGTAAATTCTGGTAAACGCCAGTCAGGATGTGCGCTGCTAAACTGGCGCAGCAACGAGGAAAGCTTATATGCCAGCGCCAACTCGGATGGATCCAGAAACAAGTCTTGTGAAACCGTCAGAATAAGCTGGTCGATGGGCAAAAAGACGGTGTTTTGCCATCCCCTGACCACGTTTCGGAATGATTCTAATTCCTCAATGACTTGTGTGTTTGCACCTTCTTGTTTCAGGGATTCCAGCCAATCCCCTTTGACTGTCGGCCACAGGTAATTCTCTACATGATCGATCGATCGGATCATTCGCATGATCCCTTTATAAAAGGTCCAGTTATCTTCATCCGATCGTTCAGCACGCCGCCAAACTTTATAGGCTTGTGACAGCTTATGACCTGATTCGGGGTCGCTTAAATAATAGAGGATATTGGCGATAGCACCCGTCGATAAACGTGTGGCACTAGTCGATTGAAGCAAGCTGTCCACTGTTGGGATTTTCCGTTTATTCAGCTCATCAACGAATTTGAACCCGCGGGTATTCCTCGGGGAAAGGATGGCGATGGTTTTATCAGGATGATCCTGTAAAAAGGATTCGACAGCGTCTGCAACAAAACGGATCTCCCCCTCCGAGCTGAGTTCCCTTTCGACCAATCGAATGCACGATGGGCAATCCTCGGGGTTGGGTTGTGGGTCACCCAGGGGTGTGGGTTTGATAAAAGGCGGGTTGAGGGCGCTTCTGGCTTCGGGATTGGGATGTTCATTTTGCGTCCAAGTTATCAGATGGTTGGCAAGGTCAATAATGCTCAAAGTCGACCGTCCGCTTTCTGGCAGGGAACGTTCCTCAACATATTCTCTTTTGAGGAAGTCAAGTAAATATTGTGGGTTGGCGGTGGTAAAGCTTTCATAAATAGCCTGGTTGGGGTCGCCAACCCGTACCCAGTTGCCGTTTTCACCTGCCAGGAGGGAAAGGATCTCCTGTTGAAGCAGGCTTGAATCCTGGGCTTCATCTTCCAAAATATACGGCCATCGATCCCGTAAGATTTCAACAAGCGAAGGATCTGACCTAAGACAACGCAATGCCAGGCGGATCAGGTCGTCAAAGTCGACACTGCCGCGATAATTGAGGGCATCCTGGTACTCGCTGTAAATTTGGGTTCCCATTTCAACCAAGGGCATGGGGATTTGGGTTTGATCAAGCTTCTCTCGCAGGGCTTTGGGGGTTAGCTGACGGTCTTTGGAAAGGCGAATAAAAGCAGTTGCGATAGATTCAACCATTGCTGGCAGGTTTCTATTGTTTTCGTATAGTTTTTCTCTTTGATAGTCTTCATACTGCAAATAAGGCTCGAAGAAGTCGATGTGAGACTTTAACCAGTCCCTGGCAATGCTTTGTTTGATGCGGTTGGCTTCAACTTCGTCAATAATTTGATAACCGGTGCCCAAACCTGCCAGGTCGGGTCTTTCACGAACGATGTCATTGGCGAGACCGTGAAGGGTGCGGATGCGGTATCCGAAGCCTGGCAGCAGGTCTTCAGCCAGAAGCTGGTTTGAAATGCGAATGGAAAAATTATCAACAGCGGCATTGACCAGCGTGACAACCAGGATTTCCTGGTTGATGCCAATGGCGCCTTCGCGAATCAATTTGGCAGCCAGGTAGGATAGGGTCCAAGTTTTTCCGCTGCCAGGGACGGCACTGACGCCCATTTTACCTGAATGGTATCTTAGTATTTTTTCCTGTCCCGGTCTGAGTTTGATCGTCTCTTGTGTCACGACGTCCCCCGTTTTGCGCGTTGCAGTATATTTTGAATAACGCGAATCAGTAATCCCCGGTTTTCATAGCCACGCACATCCAGGTCGCTCATGCCGAGATAGATTTTTTTTCGACACCTGTTGAGCAGTCCGATTGAAAGACGCTGCAGGGTTTGGTAAGAAGCAGCTAGTTCGTCCTCAGCATCCCACATCTCACCTTCTTTCCATCCTCTGCTGAGGACATAGGGATGGGTCAGGGGTTGATCCAGGCGCTGGTACCAGCTCGGGCTGCCGATATCCAGCCAGAATTGAATATCGACGGGCTGGTTGCTGATCAAAAAAGTATAAGCAGGTGAGAGCAAAACAGCGTTTTCAGCACTTGTTTCCCAGCTTTGAATGTATTGAGCGGCAATAACGCCTTCGTTTACCATCTGAATATATTCTTTCCCGATGGAAGTTTCATTTGAAACAAACTGGTCGCCAATCGCCCAGCGAAATTTTTGAATGGATTCGATCAGGGTTGCCACGGTGTTGCCGCTGTCTAAATTATCGTGAAAGCCGAACCCGGGTTGACTGAGGACTTCACCAAATACTTTGTTGAGGAAAAAATCCAGGGGTAGATTTTCTTGTGAATTTGTGTTTAAAAGCCAGTTTCGTAAGCGGTCATAGCGTTCTCCTGCTCGAAAGGTGATCCGGTCACGGATCTGCGGGGGCACCGCTTCAAAAGGGCGCATGGGGAAACCGGGGTTAGATTTTTTATAGGTATAGGCTGTGAGAAGCTGTGCCCGGACCAGGTCGAGCCCATCGATCACCTGCATCAGGGCAAAGGCAAGGTTTATCCGTTCAGGAAGCATCGCCCAGGAATGGAACGCGATCCTTGCAAGGGTCAGCATGGTTTGTGTGGCGGGCTCATCCCTCAGTGACCGGGATGGTCGGTGTGATTGGTTGGGGATGCCCAGCTCGTCCAGGCGGTTGGTAAGCGCGAAGCGGAGCACATCGGGCATAAAGGGCGCCAGGATCACAATTTCACCCGGGGGGACGCCATCCTTTAAAAGGTCGGCAATTTGATCGGCAACCCATGCAATCATCCCGGGAAAA
>JAXHUT010000191.1:0-3018 GCA_034189405.1 Chloroflexota bacterium | reverse complement strand
CTGACCTTGAAATCATGTTATCTTAAAAATTAATCTTACTCAATGAGAAAATCGCTTGATTTCACGGCTGATGCCCATTAAAATTCAAACTTGGATACAATTGAATGATAGATGGAGGTTAATACCCTGCATGGTATAATCTCAAAAGCAGAAATTAGAAGAGGTAATAAAACGCACCCATTGAATATTTGGAAAATATCAATAACATGGATTGCGCAAATAAAAATCAACCAGCCGACAGAATTGATTGATGTCGGAGGGGCGGATGCGTGGGAAAATTAAGTCCCACTTTTCAATAAACACAACAGGCATAAGTTGGATCCCATCAACAAGGAGAAATTTTTATGACAGATATTCTATGCATCGGCGCAGGTTATGTTGGCGGACCCACAATGGCGGTGATAGCACTTCACTGTCCACAGCATAAAATAAGAGTTGTTGATATTAACAAGAAGCGCATAGACGCATGGAATTCAGACCAATTGCCGATTTATGAGCCGGACTTAAAAGAAGTCGTTGAGAAAACGCGGGGTAAGAATCTCTTTTTTTCTGCTGATCACATCGGAGACCATATCGACCAGGCTGACATCATATTTGTCAGCGTCAACACCCCCACAAAGAGTTACGGCCGAGGTGCTGGACGTGCTGCAGACCTGCAGCACTGGGAAATGGTTGCCCGCCAAATCTCAAAACATGCTAATTCACCGAAGATCATCATTGAGAAGAGCACCCTTCCTGTTCGCACAGCACAAGCCATGGAGCAAATCCTGAACTCAAACCCAAAGAATATCCACTTTGATGTCCTTTCTAACCCGGAATTTTTGGCTGAAGGGAGTGCCATCCAGGATTTACAGAATCCAGACCGGGTATTAATTGGCGGACATGAGACACCTCAGGGACAGCAGGCGGTTCAGACCATTGTAAACCTGTACGCGAATTGGGTGCCAAGGGAGCGGATCATCACCACCAACTTGTGGTCCAGCGAGTTATCGAAACTAGTCGCCAACGCCTTCTTAGCCCAGCGCATCTCATCCATTAACGCAATCTCTGCCTTGTGTGAAAAGACAGAAGCCGATGTTGAAGAAGTTGCCTTTGCTGTCGGCAAGGATAGTCGTATTGGCCCCAGATTCTTAAAAGCAAGTGTTGGTTTTGGCGGCTCTTGCTTCAAGAAAGACATTCTTAACCTCGTTTATATCTGCGAGCAGCAGGGCTTGTGGGAAGTTGCAAAGTACTGGGAAGGCGTGTTACGAATAAATGAATACCAGGAAGCTCGTTTTGTGGCAAAGATGGTCAACGCCATGTTCAACACCCTGGCAGGCAAACGCATTGCGCTGTTCGGTGCTGCCTTTAAAGCCAACACCAGTGACACACGCGAGAGCCCTGCGCTAGTTGTTTGCCGGGCATTATTAGACGAGCATGCGGATGTGGTCTTGTGTGACCCATACGCCTTGGATAATGCTCGCAAGGATTTAGGAGAAGATGCTCCTAAGGTAACCTTTGAGATCGATCCCTATAAAGCAGCTGAGGGTGCGCATGCCATTGCTGTTCTAACCGAGTGGGCGGATTTTGTCACATTGGACTATGAGCGCATCCACGATTCGATGGCGCACCCGGCTTTCATCTTTGACGGCAGGATCATCCTCGACCATCAGGCTTTATTTGATATCGGTTTCAATGTCTATCCGATTGGCAAAGCACCTCAACAACATTTCCATTGGCCCCCCACCAATAGTATTTAATGAATCATTTTTAGCTGCATGATGGATCACAGAAAAGGCATTTCAGCGATCCATTATGAAGCTCAACATGTGATCAATAAAATTCTTTGAAGTCATGTGAAACATCTCTTTGGAAACCGGATAATGTTATAATCAGCTCAGGTAATCTCTTATGCAATAGTTGAGGATCATAAACAACGGATCATTGATACAGACTAAAATTAAATTTTAAAGAATGGTGGAAATTATGGATGACTATTTAGAAATTGACCTTCGAAAAATCATAAAAAATATTCTTTCAAAGTGGTACTGGGTTGTAATCCCAGCCGCAGTGATCGGTATTGCCGTGTTTTTATATTCGTTTTTCTTGCTGGGGGATAGTTATAAAGCAAACGCAACCGTCATCATCACAAACCCGCGTTATGTGGCAAATTTTGTGGACAGTTTTCAGACGGACGACCCGCCCAAACCCTCTGCCAGCGCAATCAAGAGCTTGGCAAGCAGCGATGAAGTCATCCTGCAGCTTTTTGACTTGTGGGAGACTGAGGAGAAAAGTGAAAAGACAAAAAAGGCCTTCCGCGAAAAATTGTCCATTGAAGCTTCTGACAGCGACATGCTCTACACCCTTTCCGTGGAAGATAAAAATGCTCAGGAGGCAGCTAAATTAGCCAATGCCTGGGCAGACCTGGTAGTAGATAAAGTAAACGCAGATTTCTTCAGTTATGATGCAGAAATGATCACTCTTTTTGAAGCCCAATTGTCTGAATCAAAGTCTAAAATGGAAAGCGCTGAAACTGTGTTAATTAATTTTATCGAGGATGACCAGCGTGCATTATTATCAGACAGATTAAGCGCAATCAAGGCAGACCAGTCTCAGACCTTCTCTAAACAAGGTCTGTTAAAGGAAGCCAAATTCAATGCACAGGGTTTGTTGGCGCAGCTCGAAACTGAAGCGGATACCGCGCAGGTAGACAACAGTTACCGCCTCAGCTACCTATTACTGCAATCCCAACTATACAGCAGCGGGACAGACATCATGCTGGAATCCCCAATGGATTCCATTAATGTGTCCTCGTTGGAATTACAGAACCAGTATGACTTAGATTTTATGACAGTCAGTGAATTTCGTTTGATGCTGGAAAATTGGATTGCCACCATCGATGATCAAATTGCACAACTTGAAAGTGAAGAGGATTCATATATTGCCGCCATCAACCAGCTGGAAGCTGAAATTCGCTCGCTTGATTACCAGGAAAACCTTCTTGAAGCGGACGTTTCAACCTACACCAACACGTATAAA
>JAXHUT010000190.1:0-14634 GCA_034189405.1 Chloroflexota bacterium | reverse complement strand
GTGGCAATGGGATTTAATCTGGTGGGGTTGTCGGAGAGCGCGTCATCCGGGGCCTTATTAATATAAACAAGCATGTGGGCAAAGCTCACTGTCAGGACATTTGCCGGCAGTAGGATGAAGAACCGCCAATTAAATGGACCTCTGGAAGCAGCAACCCCCAACAAGCTTGTAATCATCACGAAGTAGATGTGTTCATTAAACTGGGTCAGTTCATACAATCCTGCAAGGGTTTTCTTCACTGCTTCTCCAAATTGGTTGATCGAAGTTGAGTATACCATTACGGTGGTTGGATTTAAAGCTCGTCCGGACTCGATAAAAAAATTTAAGTTTTGCTAATTGATTTTTGGTTGTCTTATGTCGAATATGCCAGCGTTGTGAATTGACCTCAGATTCTAAAGCTTGGGCTATAATTCAAGGGATAAAATTTCAAGGAGGCACAATGAATTTCGACCAAATTATTAACAGGCGGGATACGGAAAGTATTAAATGGAATTATTACGAAGAAGACGTGCTGCCCATGTGGATTGCAGACATGGATTTTCGATCGCCAGAACCTGTTATAGCGGCTTTACAGAACAGGGTGTCTCACGGCATTTTTGGTTATGGCGGGGAGCCGGCGGGCTTGAAAGAAGCCATTATTGCACACGTGGGAAAAAGGCATGGTTGTGATTTAGCGGAAGATGAAATTTCCTTTATCTCTGGCGTGGTGACTGGTTTTACCCATGCTATTTATAGTTTGACAGCGCCCGGGGATAAGGTGCTAATCCAACCCCCCGTCTACCGTCCAATTTTGATTTGCCCTGAATCCGTTGGGCGGCAGTGTCTGCACAACCCGCTTATTCTAGGGGATGACGGTAAATATGAGATTGATTTTGATGATTTTGAAAAGAAAATTGAGTCGGGCGTGAAATTATTTTTGCTGTGTAACCCTCATAACCCTGTGGGGCGCGTGTTTTCCCGGGATGAATTGTCAAAAATGGCGGAAATTTGCCTGAAGCATGAGGTTTTAATCTGCTCCGATGAAATTCATTGCGATCTGACCTATTCTGACAATCAGCATATTCCGATTTCAAGCCTCTCACCAGAGATTTCGGATATCAGTGTTACCTATTTTGCGCCAAGCAAGACCTTTAATATCGCAGGTTTTTCGACGTCTGTTTACGTTGCGAAAAATCCAACAATCCGAAAGCAATTATCTGAATCGATGCGCATGTTGTTGGGACATCCCAATATTTTGGGTTTGCACGCTGCCCTGGCGGCTTATCGAGACAGCCAGGATTGGTTGGATCAAGCTTTAAACTACATGGAAGCCAACCGAGATTTCCTGGTGAAATATGTATCTGAGGAACTGCCGGGTGTGAACATGTGGTGTCCTGAGGGCACTTTCCTGGGTTGGTTAAACTGCAGCGGCTTGAACCTCGATCAATCCCCGGGGGCTTTTTTCCTGGAGAAGGCAAAGGTTGGCTTGAATGAAGGGGCGGATTTTGGTCTCTCTGGGAAGGATTTTGTCCGATTAAACTTTGGCTGCCCAAGGCAAATGCTTAGAGAGGGTTTGGAAAGGATGAAAATGGCTATTAATAGGCTTGAAATGGATTAAATGAAAGAAAACGAGAACGCTGTCCATAATAATCAAAGCGTGAAAAAGGCGAAAGCCAAAAATGGATTACTTTGAGGATGCCTTGGATCATTCGCTCTTGTTCTGATCTTATACCTGGGTTTGGTTTTGCTTGGGGCAGTATTGATCGTTGCTGATCCGATTGAGCCCGTGGATGCTGTGGTCGCGCTCAGTGGTGGTGGTGGGGACCGCCTGACTTTAGCGATTGAGATGCACGGGCGAGGTTTGGCGCCGAACCTTGTTATCACAGACACGTTGCGACAGACAAATAGGCTTTTAATTTAGGAGGCTGAAGCAGGTGGTTTCCCTGAGGATGAGATTTATGTGACGGATATCCAGGTGGGCAGTACTGTGGATGAGGCTCGGGCAGTGCGCGCTTTTGCAGAACATCGTGGCTGGGATTCTTTGATGATTGTGACGGATCCCTATCATAGTTTCAGGGCGCGTATCATTTTCAGGCGTGAGTTAATGGAAGGGATATTGAGATTTACTTTCGTCCTGTTGTTGGGCATTGGTTTCGATCCCCCGACTGGTTTTTCTACCCTGAGGGATGGAAGTTTGTATTTCTTGAGATTATAAAATTATTCTCTTATCTTCTTCTAGGACGTTAAATAAACAAATCGGGCCACATTTGCAACCCGATTTGTTTTTTGAAGACTAAAGATCTTCAGTTGTTCCCCCGAAAATTGCTTCATATTTGTCCTTGGGTTCTTCTTGCGTTTCATCCTGTGTTTCATCCTGTATCTCATCGGATGTCTCTTCAGGGGTTTCGCCATCTGACCCACTGGATTCTGTTAAGATCACATTCGAGGCTTGTAATCCTTTTGGACCTTCCTCAACTGAGAATTCCACTTCCTGGCCTTCTTTAAGCCTTTTATAGCCTTCCATTTGGATGGCTGAGAAGTGAACGAAGACATCATCTTCACCATTCTCACGACCAATGAAACCATAGCCCTTGGGGGCGCTGAACCATTTTACGGTTCCAATATAACGTTCTGCCATGCTTATACTCCATCTTTCTAAGTTTATTAAAGTTCTATGCATCCTTTTGCCTAGACGCTGAATAAATATAGTACGGTTGAGCGCTAATGTCAAGTTTGAACAGGCTGCTCTATCGTATATTTAATTCGACAGGAAGAAGTTTCCGTCTGATGTTAAGTCTTAATGATGGAATTATTGTATATTCTGTAAACACAGCAGCAGTTGTTTTAAGCGCCCTTGGGGTTCGTTTTTTGTGATGGCAAGGACAAACTGCTGTGCTGGCGATGTCTCAATACCCATGATTGTGATTATCTTGTGGTCATTGGTTGTGTGTGTCTTTAAAAGATAAGCAATGCCGTAGGGGTTTTTCTGCAATCTTTCCGCTAAGCCCTCAACCGTTGAATAAGGGATTGCTTCAGTCTGAACAGGATCAGATTCAAGATACGATAGGCTGAAGAGCTGCTGTAAAATATGTCCATCAGGGAAGGAAAAAGTTTGAATTGGCTGGTTGATCTTAATCCCCTGACTTGATACTTCAGGTAAATCCCCCCAATTTGTGACGGTACCCCTGAAAATCGCCTGCAAACTCTCGATGCTCAATGTGTTGATTGGTACTTTACTGCCCCCGATGACCACTATTTCTTCAAAACCCATGACAGCAACATAAGGATCGCTTTCATCCTTCTGTCCCAACTTCAACACCAGGTCCGTCTGATTGATGTCCAGTTCAGCTTGAGTCAAAATCTGGGTGTAGATGCCGATCCCTTCAATTGTCTCCGCACATTGGCTAATTTCGGGCATCCAGTTTTCAAGTTCTGGTGTGATTTGCAAGTTGATAATTTCAAGCGTGGCAGCCGGCGTTGCATCTGTTGGGGTTTGATTGCAAGAAGTGCTCAGTGCTGTCAATA
Organism: Chloroflexota bacterium; assembly: GCA_034189405.1. GTDB lineage: Bacteria > Chloroflexota > Anaerolineae > Anaerolineales > Anaerolineaceae > Brevifilum. The sequence goes on along the minus strand of JAXHUT010000190.1, from coordinate 11,130 downwards.
TGATTAGAAAAAGGAATAAAATTTTGAACTTCATAATTGGATTAGAGGAACCATAACAGGATGGTGGTCCCACCCAGCAAAAGGCAATAGATTGAGAAATAAATAAGCGAGTGGTCGGATAGGAATTTAAGCAGCCAGTGGATCGCAGCGTAACCCACGATCATGGCTGTCAGGAAACCGATGGCCATGATCGGTAGAAATTCATCCAAATTGGGCACCGCCGTCACCATCTGGTAGGTGGAAAAACCGCCGGCTGCCAGCATGATGGGGATAGACATTAGGAAGGAGAACCTGGCGGCAGATTTTCTGTGAATATGCCGGAACATCCCACCAGAGATGGTGGATCCGGAGCGGGAGATGCCGGGAAAAATTGCTAGGGCTTGCATCAATCCCATCACCAGCGCTGTTGAAAAGGTGATGTCGTGAACGTCCCCAATTTTTGAACTTACAATTTCAGCAAGGATCATCATGACGGCAGTTATTAGCAAGGCAATGCCGGCAAAAAGTGGGGAAGAAAAGGTTTGTTCAACCAGGTCGTCAAGCAGAAGCCCAACCACCCCCGCAGGAAAGGTTGCGAGTATCAGCAGCCACCCCAGGCGAGCGTTGTGTGTCGCAAAGGGCTTGCCTGCAAACAATTGCTTTACAAAACCCTTGATAATTGCAATTAAGTCCTCCCGGAAATAAAAAATGACTGAGACGAGAGTCCCGAGTTGAACCAGAACATTGAAAATAAAGCTCTCTTTAGATGCTAAATCCCAGTTGAGGAAATAAGGCAGGATGACCAGGTGACCTGAGCTTGAAATGGGTAGAAATTCTGTCAATCCCTGAATAATCCCGAGAATGATGGCTTGAATCGAGGTCATTATTAATCTTTTCTTCTTTAGTCAGTGTAATTTGACAAATAATTATTCGCGAAATCATCAAATTGTTTGTTTATGATCGCTGTTCGCAATTGTCTTGCAAGGCTTATTAAGGTGTGGATGTTGTGAATGGACAGCAGTGTGCTAGCCAGCATTTCCCTGGCTTGAATGAGGTGACGAATATAAGCCCGGGAGTGATTCTGGCATGTGTAACATGAGCAATTCTCGCTGATTGGGCGCTCATCACGGGCGTACTGGGCATTGACCATATTCATCCGGCCATTGTCTGTCATAGCGGCTTTATGCCGAGCAAGGCGTGTCGGCAAAACGCAATCGAAGATATCAATTCCTCGTTTGATGCACTGAATCAGGTCTGGCGGGGTACCGACCCCCATTAGATAACGTGGTTTCTCCTCTGGTAAAATGGTGTTGACCAGTTCAATCATGGCATGCATTTCATCCTTGGTCTCACCGACGGATAAACCGCCGATGGCGTTGCCTGGAAAGTCAAAAGAAGCGATCTTTTCTGCTGATATTTTTCGCAGTTCAGGAAAAATACCCCCCTGCACGATGCCAAATAATGCCATGTCCTGGCGCGTTTGCGCGCCTTGGCAGCGTTCAGCCCAACGGTGGGTGCGGTTCATTGCACGTTCAGAATAGTCCCGATCGTAGGGTTCAGCGCATTCATCAAAAACCATCATGATATCCGCTCCCAGATTCTCTTGAATTTCTATGGACCGTTCCGGTGTGAAACGGTGGATAGAACCGTCAATATGGCTCTTGAAGGTTACACCGTCCTCATCAACATCGCGCATATTTGACAATGAAAAGACCTGAAAGCCGCCAGAATCGGTCAAAATTGGACCGTCCCAGCCCATAAAATTATGCAAACCACCCATGTCAGCGATCAAATCATCGCCAGGTCGCAGGTAGAGATGGTAGGTATTAGCAAGAATTAGCCTGGCATCCAAATCTTTCAGGTGTTCCTGCGTGAGGGATTTAACCGTCGCTTGCGTTCCTACCGGCGCGAAGATGGGCGTGGGTATATCACCGTGGGGCGTGTGAAAAATCCCAGCTCGTGCATTGCCGTCCTGAGCAATCAGGTCAAATTTAAATTGTGAGTTTGTCATATATTTGTCCATCGTTTTTCATTTCAGGCTGCAAGTTTAGATTATACCTTAGGCTTGGGGTGACAAATTTATAAAAATCATTGAAATATTGGTTAAAAGCGATAGCGCTTTTTCATCCTTGGCGCTAATTAATCATTGAGTTCTAAAACTCATTTTTACCTAACCCTAAATGAGACTGTTCCAAAAGTCGCCGCTGAGCTTTTGGGATAGTAAAAAGTGAGGACATATAAAAATAGGCTTGTTTGAAAGCCTCTATCCCAATTTTCTACATAAAAACACACCTAAAGGGTGCGGTCAGATTCACCCTCACCACCCCCTGACTGCTGCCTTTCACCTCTAAAGCATACTACATTCAATATACAAGGGTGAGGGATTCTTCAGTGAGGGTTTCTGCACTTGAAAGGAATGACAAGGAGTACTATACTTCAATCCATGGATACGCGGCCTTATTCAACCTGGCTCGAAGTCGATCTGGGAGCCATAAAAAACAATATCAAACAAATAAAGGCGATCACAGGTACCCGTTTGATGGCTATCATCAAAGCCAACGGTTATGGGCATGGCGTTTTAGCGGTTGCTAAAGCGGCTGAGCAAGCAGGGGCTGAGTGGCTTGGCGTTGCTCGAATGGAAGAAGCGCTAAACCTGAGGGCAGCCGGGATCAAATCAGAGGTGATGGTGCTGGGGTATACAGCACCTGTCATGATCCCTGAGGCTATTCGAAATAAAATTCATGTCGCGATTTACGATCAGGACATGGCAAAAGCTTTCGAAGCTTATGCTGAAAAGACACCAGGAAAGCTCAAAGCACATCTGAAAGTTGAAACGGGGATGGGTCGCCTGGGGATGGCGCCTGAACTGGCCCCTGACTTCTTGTTGACCTATCGTAATCATCCAAAATTTGATATCGACGGTATTTTCACACACCTTGCGCGGGCAGATGAGCCGCAAATTGACTTTACTGAACGCCAATTGACGGTTTTCAACAAGCTTTTAGGCCAGCTGCGAAGTGAAGGGCTTTGTCCTCCATTGGTGCACGCAGGGAATTCTGCGGCGATTCTTAACTTTCCGGAGGCATATTATGATATGGTGCGACCCGGTATTTCCATATTTGGATTGGACCCATCACCCAGTTCACCGCTACCGGAAACCTTTCACCCAGCCCTGACGTGGAAGGCAAGATTGACATCACTGAGGGTGCTGCCACCAGGACACGGCGTCAGTTATGGGTCGGTATATGTGACATCTAACCATGAGCGTATAGGTGTGATCCCTGTTGGCTATGGCGATGGCTTTCGGCGTGGAGAAGGGCAGCAGGTAATTGTCAGGGGGAAGTTGGTGGATGTTGTCGGTAAGGTCTGTATGGACCAGTGCATGGTGCAATTGGATTCTGTCCCCGAAGCGCAAGTCGGCGATGAAGTTGTGCTGCTTGGCAAACAAGGTGACCAGGAAATCAGCGCTAAGGATTTAGCTGCTCGGTGGGGTTTGATCAATTATGAAGTGGTGTGCGGCTTGGCTGACCGCTTACCCCGTTTGTATTACGAATGATGAGTACTGAAAATAAACAAAGCCTTCGGGTGGAATTGCATTGTCATACATCCGCATCCTTTGACAGCCTTGTACCCGTGGAAAAATATCTTTCTCGTTGTGAAAGGTTAGGCATTGATAAAATCGCAATTACAGATCATAACGTGATTGAAGCAGCCCTAACAGCGAAAGCAATAGCACCGGACAGGGTGGTTGTTGGGGAGGAGATCCAAACCACAAAGGGTGAACTTATTGCCTATTTTATGTCAGACTGGGTACCGCCAGGATTGAGCCCCATGGAAACGATCGAGCGATTGCGGGAACAAGGCGCGTTCATCAGCGTTCCGCATCCCTTTGATCCGTTTCGTGGCAAGGATTGGGAACCGGGCGACCTGGATGGGCTGGCCCCCTATGTGGATGCCGTTGAAACCTTCAATGCCCGTTGTTTTGGGAACAAAGCTAATCTTGAGTCTGCCGCTTTCGCCAAACACCATGGACTGCTTGAGACCGTGGGCTCAGATGCGCACACTTTAGGTGAATTGGGGATGGCGACTCTGATCATGCCGGATTTTTCAGATGCGGAAAGCTTTAGAGCAGCGTTGAGACAAGCCGAGAAAATCACACGGCTTTCTCCTTTTTTTATCCACTTATCCTCAAGTTTTGCTAAGTTGGTCAAAAAATTTCGGAACGCCTAATAGAATTTTTTTACCCATAAACTTACAAGGAGAAAATATTATGGTCAAGAAAGTCTTCAATTGGGTGATAAGGTTGTTGATTGCGTATGTGATTGTAGGCAGTGTTTATTATCTTTCCGGGTATTTTTACAATCTCTCGATAGGCAAAGAAAACGTCTTCTCACCTATCCTCGGCTATCCGCTGGCAGTCATTGGATGGCCGCTCTCGCTGCATGCGGATTTTATCCACAGAGCATCACTGGGGGTCAAGTTATCTTTTCCGCTCACGTTGCTTTCCATTGTTTTAGTTGTAATCTGGCTCATTTGGTGCGTAATAAAAGAATTTCGAAAAGCCTAATAATGTAATGTTGATGGTGTCCAAAGAGTGTTAACGATTAAAAAGTCTCCCAATGGAGGACTTCTTTGAGTGATTTCTCGTCCTTTGTAGGCCATTCTATAGCGATGTAAACTGTGAGGATTGCCAGCAAATTTAGAGTCTCAGTTATATTAATTAACAACTTGAATTCAGTCTTTTGGGGACGGATGTTTTCTTGTATCCAGCAAGCCCCATAATCTAAAGCTGTGTCCCAAATTATCATATTTTCGATGGCAGATGAGCCGTCTTCGGTCCGATATTTTGAGGATGAGTCCATAAACACTGCGACCATCGCACTGGTATTTGTTGGCTAATCTCCACTTTTATTAAGCCACTTTATTCTTTATCCTTAATGCTAATAGCTGCAATCCACCTCCTTTCAGCTTTGAGCTTTTAGCTTTCAGCTATTATCTACGAGCTATCAGCTATCTCTCCTTAACCAATTTTTGTGGATTTACAAATTTTCGTGTAAAATTAGTAAGTCAACAAGTATTCGGGTCATAAAAATTTTCCTGAATAAATTGACATTTCTAATTAACATCCTTTGTTTTTATGATTGAAATGGAGGTGAGAATAAATAAAAATTATTTTCGAGGTAAAAATTGATGGTCCCTGTAAATTAGACTTATTAAGGAGAAAAAAATGAAGAAAAGGTTGGTTATAATCTTGTTCGCGTTGTTGTTGGTACCCATCTTGGTTCTGACAGCATGTCAGCAAACGCCTGAGGTTGAAGACCCCACCGAAGAGCAGCCGCCAGCATCTGAAGAAACCGAACCAGAAGAATTCATCTTCGGAATTTTGATGGTTGGCCCATATAACGATAGGGGCTACAGCCAGGCTCACTATGAAGCTGGACTATATGTGGAAGAGAACATTCCCGGAACAAAGATGATTTATCTGGATGTTGTCAATACAGCGGATCGCCCGGGAACAACAGCTGAACAACTTGCTGATGAGCTGGTAGAGCAGGGGGCACAGCTGATTATCTTTAACTCCGATGACATGAAAGATGATGCCGTTGCATTTACTCAGAATAACCCTGATATTTATGTGATCCATGCTTCTGGAGATTCGGTTTGGGAAGAGGGTAAAAATTATATCGAACTTGACAATATGAGAAATGTAATGGGTAAAATGGAATACGGCAAGATGATTGCCGGTTGTGACGCTGCTTTACACACAGAGACGGGTTCGATTGGTTATTTGGGCCCATTAATCAATGAGGAAACACGCCGGCTAGTCGCTTCCGCACATCTTGGAGCAAAATATTGCTGGGAAAATTATCTTGGCAATGATCCTGCAGATTTGAGTTTCCGTGTAACCTGGATAGGCTTCTGGTTCAATATTCCTGGTGTCACTGAAGACCCCACACAGGTTGCCAATGAATTCATTGACTCTGGTGTTGATGTGATTATTTCAGGTATTGATACAACTGAAGCACTGGTTGAAGCGCGCAAAGCGACCAGTGAGGGCAAACAAGTCTATGGAATTCCATATGATTTCATCGGGGCTTGTGAAGAAGCACCAGATGTTTGTTTGGGTGTCCCTTATTTCAACTGGGGCCCAGCCTACGCGCGTTATATTGGCAATGCTAAAGAGGGCAATTGGGAGTCAACCTTTGAATGGCTGCCCCCCGATTGGGACGATATCAACAATTTGGACACTTCAGCAGTTGGGTATGTTAACGGACCTGGTATGGATCCTGAAAATGAGGCAACCCTTGATCAATTTATTGATGAGTTGGCTGGTGGATTAAACCTCTGGACCGGCCCATTGAACTTCCAGGACGGTACCGAATTCCTTGCTGAAGGTGAAACGGCTACTGATGTTCAAGTGTGGTATCTGCCGCAACTATTGGAAGGTATTGAAGGGCGTTCCGAGTAAACGCCACATCATTAAAATAAGGGGAAGACGTTTTTGTCTTCCCCTTTTGCATGAGAACTGATAAGAAAATGAATATTGGATTTAATCAGATTAATAAATATTTTGGCGATGTTCATGCGAATGATGATATTACCCTTTTTATCCAGGGTGGATTAATTTATGGTATTTTGGGTGAAAATGGCGCAGGGAAAAGTACTTTAATGAAAATTCTTTCCGGCTTCATTCAGCCAGATTCTGGCGAAATCCTTCTGGATGGTAAAGCGGTTTCTATTGAGACACCTGCGGATGCAATTAAATATGGCATAGGCATGCTTCATCAAGACCCTTTAGATTTTCCACCCATGCAAGTTATCGAAAATTTTATTTTAGGTCAAGAGGGAAGTTTGCTCTTGTCTTATAAAGAGACCATCAAAGAATTTGAAGAATTACAAAAACAATTTGGGTTTTCATTAGATCCAAAGGCGTATGTCGATTCATTGACAGTGGGAGAACGACAGCAGTTAGAAATTTTACGCTTATTGTGGTTGGGGGCAAGGGTATTAATTTTGGATGAACCAACAACCGGTATCAGTGCTCAACAAAAAGCAAAATTGTTTGCTGCTTTAAAATTCCTGGCAAATGAAGGGAAGACGATTATATTTGTCTCTCATAAATTGGAAGACGTCGAAGATTTATGTGACAAAGTTGCAATACTGCGCAAAGGAAAACTGGTGGGTGACGTGGAGCCGCCCTACGATACGGACCATCTTGTTGAAATGATGTTTGGGAAACAGATTAAAGTTGGCACACCTGAAACAGCCGCAAAAGTGCAAATTAGTTTCAAATTGAATGATTACATTGTTGAAAAACACCCGCTTAGAATTGGCCCCGTAGATTTTGAATTACGAAAAGGCGAAGTCGTTGGCCTGGCGGGAATGGAAGGCAGCGGGCAAGATCTTCTCCTTCGTGCTTGTGTTGGTTTGTTAAGGCCAGTCGCAGGGCGTGTTATCGTCAATGACATGGATTTAACCAACAAAACTTATTTGGAATTTATGAAAAATGGCGTTTGTTATCTACCAGCCTCAAGGTTAGAAGAAGGTCTTGTGCCTGGGTTGACCCTGACGGAACACTTCACCATTACTGAAGATCGTAAAAAGAAATTATTTATTGATAAAGAATATTTTCAGAAAAAAACTAAAAATAAGATCGATGAATATCGTATCATCGGTCAACCCGAGACACTAGTTGAGTCATTATCTGGGGGAAACCAACAAAGAGCAACATTAGCATTGTTAAAGGAATCACTATCCGTTATCTTGCTGGAGCATCCCACGAGGGGGTTGGATATGGAATCGGCGATTTATATGTGGGAAAAGTTAAAGGAAAGATGCAGGCAGGGCGCGTCGATCTTCTTTATATCTGCAGATTTGGATGAAATTTTACAGTACAGCGATCGGATCCTGGTGTTCTTTAGTGGACAAGTCTCTTCGCCATTGGATGCTTCAAAAACAAGCCTTGAGCAATTGGGGCAATTGATTGGTGGAAAAGGCTGGGACGGGATGGACAATACTAAGGTGAAATATGGAAAAAGTTAAACAGCGAGGTCTTTCAATATTATTCCAGGTTGGGGGCATTGTTTTAGCTTTGTTATTTATAACCTTGATTCTGGTTATGATTGACACCAATCCCCTGGATGTTTTTAGATTGATTTGGATAGGTGCCACTGGAAGTATGACACGTATGACGAATGTTCTTGTTGTGTGGGCGCCGTTGGTTTTGGTTACTTGTGGTCTTTTGATCACATTTACGACAGGTTTATGGAATATTGGTATTGAGGGTCAGATCACCCTCGGCGCGATTTTTACTACAGGTACGATGCGCTTGTTTCTTGACACAGCAGTCTCTCCTGCCATCGTGATTATCCTTTCCATCCTTATTGGGATGGTTGGGGGCGCAATTTGGGCTGCTTTATCCGGTATTTTAAAGACCTATGGGGGTGTCAATGAAATATTTGGTGGTTTGGGGTTGAATTTCATTGCAACTGCACTTAATATTGGATTGATTTTTGGCGCGTGGAGTCGCCCAGGTATTGCATCGATGAGCGGGACTGAGCCATTTCCAGAGGACTATTGGCTGCCATCTCTACCATCATTCAACTTGAGCTGGTATTCAATTGTTCTGGCAGTGATTAGCCTGATCGTCATTTTTTTCCTGTTACAGGGAACCCACCTAGGCTTGCGTCTGAAAGCGATAGGTAAAGGGATTAAATCCGCGTATCGATTGGGGATCCCGACTCGCAAGTATATGATGCTCTCCTTTATTATTTGTGGGTTGTTTGCTGGCTTGGCAGGCGCCCTGCAAGTAGTAGCTGTTTATCATCGTTTAATCCCATCAATTTCCAGTGGTTATGGATATACGGGACTGATGATTGCAATGCTGATAAATTACCAGGCATTATGGGTTGCGCCGATCGCATTATTTTTTGCGGCTTTGAATATCAGCGGTATTCAACTGCCGATTGTTTTAAAACTTGATTCATCATTGACTGGCGTGCTGCAAGGCAGTTTGGTTTTATTTGTTTTGCTTATGCAAGGCGTCAAAGAGCAAGTTCTGGGAAAGAAGTAGGAGGTCAAATGTCTGGAGAAATTATCCTCTTGGGTTTGGCGGGCATTATTGAGGCTGGCGCACCAATTATCATTGCGGCCATTGGAGAGACATTGTCTGAACGCGCTGGCGTGATCAACCTCTCACTCAATGGATTAATCATTTTGTCCGGGATGATGGGCTTCTGGGCAGCTTTAGAAACGAATAGTATTGTGCTGGGTTTTTTGGCTGGTATGCTGGTTGGCGCAATTGTCGCTGCGATTGTGGCTTTCAGCAGCATTACTTTGAAACAATCCCAAGTAGCTGTCGGGTTTATTCTGGCGATAACCTGTACAGATTTGGCATATTTCTTGGGAAATCCCATTATGGGTTCCCAGGCGCCCATCATGTATGCGACCCCCATCCCGTTATTGAGCGGAATCCCGATTATTGGTCCATTGTTTTTTAAACATTCGATCATGACCTATATCAGCATTATTATGATCTTCATAAGTTGGTTTTGGATTTCAAAGACGAGACCAGGACTAATTTTGCGGGGTATTGGCGAACAGCCAGCTGCTGCGTTTGTGCGGGGTGCTAATGTTAAAGGGTTACGTTATTTTTACACGATCTTGGGAGGTGCATTGGTGGGCTTGGCTGGGCCTTTATACACATTGAGTGTAAAAGCCGGCTGGAAGGGAACGATAACAGGGCTGGATGGTATTGGATGGATCGTGTTAGCGATCACGATATTTGGAGGTTGGAACCCAATTAGAGTAGCTTTCGGCGCCTATCTTTTTGCTTTTCTGCAATGGTTGGGTTTAATTTTACAATCGACTTTAACTTTTATCCCTTCACAAGTCCTGCAAGTTGCGCCATTCCCTTTGATGATCCTTGCGTTGTTATTTGTCAATTTAGGCGATACAGAATGGGTCGAGCGTATACTTGCAACGCTTCCGGATAAATTAAGGATAAAGATATTGAAGATAATCAGGGCGACCCAATCACGTCCCCCTGCAGCACTTGGGACGCCTTTTGAAAGAGAATAAGCAATTTTTCAATCTTTTCAAAATCTAAAGGCGATCTACCATTGTTTGTCCGGCTTTAACTGAAGGAAAAAAACGCATAAAGATAAGAAATACTGACCTTCGGAAGCGCGAGATTTACAAGTCCACAGGTTAAAGTAAAGAGATTATAGGGTCTGAGATCTAATCAATTACGATATTTGTTTAACGCACCACTGGATATCAATAAATTTTCTAGCCATTTCAACTCCCTAACTTCCCGAAGGATAAACGAAAAAGCACATAATCCCAGGTATTGCCCAGCAAGTTGCCAATACGGATCATGCGCATCGCTAATTCCATGGTTTCAACCATTGTTTCATCATAAATATCAACTACTTCCTGGCGTGTCTCTGGACTGGGTTGACCGTTTCTCTCAGCCCAATGCTGCGCATACAAAAGGGCGGGCACCTCCTCAGACGGGCAGTTATGAAATACCCCCGCGGACAAATCATCAATCTCTTTTTTTGAAAGCCCGGAATCAAGCGCCATCTTTGCGTGGGCATACTGGCAATAACGGCAGCCGTTGACCTCGGTAACAGCCAACATGATCCGCTCTCGAAAAGCATCTGAGATGAGTTCATTCCTCATAAGCGCTTTTATCTGTGGTCTTTGGGAAAAGATCTTTTTTGTGTCGGCAATGATCTCGCGCAGGCTGTGGTAGTAACGTCTATTAAAAGCGTTTGTATTTAACATGAGGACATAGATTCTACCACTAAACTTAACTAAATGAATTATTTTTATAAACGCTGTCTCAAGCGATTCGTTTTATCATTTCAAATCTTAGGCAAATCGAAGCCAGAATTATGGTAAAATTTTACTAATGGTGATGAGCACAGAGTAAGATAAATAATGTAATCAATGTTCGGCGGGACCATTACTCACCAAAAGGAGGTACGCCTATCGTCAGATTATAAAAATTCCCCTATTTAACTTAATGAATGTCTTTAAAAAATTGAAAAGGAGAAGTGTAATGCTGTTTAAGAGAATGTTTAATATCGGATTTGCATTGATCATCATCAGTGCTGTGCTGCTTGGCTGCGCCCCTGCAGCAGA
>JAXHUT010000019.1:0-3049 GCA_034189405.1 Chloroflexota bacterium | reverse complement strand
TTATGCATGGTATTTTCCAGGGGCTAACATGACCCCCAAGTTCTTTAAATGGTTGATCCTCATCGCATTCCTCCTGGCTTTGGCTGCCCCCAGCGTTGATGTAGATGGCGGCGCTGAACCTGTGGGGATTCGCGTATTTAATTCTGGTACGATCAGCTTGCGAAGTGCAATTTCGGATGATGCCTTCGTGATTGATTACGGCAGCTTCCAGTGGATGGTGCTTACAAAAAACGAACTGCCCAATCTGGATGCAATGGGTGTGACATACCAGGCGATTGAAGACCCCTATGCGCTGACACTGGGCGGACAGTCTTTTGACCCCCTGCTTTCAAAGCCTGTTTTTGCTGAGGGATGGCGCGAAGTGCCTGACAGGTCTGAACCAGGCTTATGCTTAATTCAATTTCACGGTCCAATAAAAGAGGAATGGTTGAAGGACCTCAAAGCGGATGGGGTCACCCCTGTACAGTATTTCCACCCCTTTACCTACCTTGTTTGGGGTGATCCCAACGCCGTCAAGGGTACAGCGCGAAGAAACTTCATCCGCTGGACCGGGGAGTTTTTACCTGCTTATATCGTACAGGATAAAAACCGCAGCCTGGACAGCGACCCAATCCCATTTCGAGCGATGACCCTTCCCCAAGCTGGTCTGGACGAGTTAACGACCGCCCTTGAAGCCCTTGGTGCCAGCCAGATAGCATCTTCCAGCGGGATTGATCCGGCTTTCGACCTGGTCAGCTTCATCCTGCCCGGCGACCAGTTACAGGCTGCTGCTTCCCTGCCGGGTGTGTACAGCATCCAACCGGTTCCCACCGACGGTGGTGACCGCGGCGAAATGAGCAACCAGGTCAATGTGGGAAACATTGATACCAGCAATCGTGCTTTTCTCGGTTATCAAACCTGGCTGCAATCATTGAATTTATCCGGCAAAGATGTGATTATCGCCAATGTGGACAGCGGCGTTGATGAAACGCACCCCGATCTGGCTTCGCGAATGTCGGCGTGTACCGGATTCAGCTGTGGCGGCAGCGTTTTTGCCGGCGATCACGGCACCCACACCGCCGGGATCATGGCTGGGGATGGCTCTTCAGGCGTGATGGATTCTTTTGGGTTTCTGCGCGGATTGGGGATGGCACCTGGGGCAAATCTGGTCGAACAAGTATATGATCCCCTTTATCAAGAAGAAGATGGGATGTTGACTTTGATGGCTGATTCTTACCGGAACGGCGCGGTCATCTCAGGCAACAGCTGGGGACCCTCAGGTACGCCGCAGGGCTATGATTATGACACCCGTCTGGTGGATATCGGCGTTCGGGATGCGGACCCGGATACGCCCGGCAACCAGCCCTTGACCTATGTGCTTTCCATCATGAATGGGTATGGGAACACCTCAAGCCAGGGAACTCCTGATGAGGCTAAAAACACCTTCACCATTGGGTCAACTATGATGCAAACGACCAGCGGGTCCCAAAACCTATTCATCAATGACCTATCATCAAATACTGCCTACGGACCTGCCCTTGATGGGCGGATCATTCCCCACATGGTCGCCCCGGGGTGTTACGTTGACTCGACAATTACAAGTAACGGTTATGGCTTGATGTGTGGCACGAGCATGGCTTCCCCCCACGTCTCAGGTGCAGCAGCCTTATTTTTTGAGCAATATCGAAATCAACACGGCGTGGATCCCAGCCCAGCACTCGTTAAGGCTGCTTTTTTACCTGTAGCGCATGACCTGGCAGGCAATCAGGATGCAGACGGCGACCCCCTGGGGCACCCCTTTGATGCCAAACAGGGTTGGGGACGGCTGGACGCAGACGCCGTTTTAAACCCAGCGATGTCCGTCCTTTACTATGATCAGGAAATACTTTTTCAAAACACCGGCGAGTTTTGGGGTTTTTCCATCAAGGGTGGGGTTGATGAACTTCGAGCCATGCTGGTCTGGACGGATGCCCCAGGTCACGGTCTGGGCGGCGAGGAATCAGCCTGGGTCAACGACCTTGATTTATCAGTTTCATTCAACGGGCAAACTTATTATGGCAACAACTTTGGGTCTGACGGCTTTTCCGTGCCTGGCGGATCGCCCGATATGATGAACAACACAGAAGGCATCTTCCTGCGCGATGTAAATTCAGACGTCGTCACCATCACTGTAACAGCAATGCACATTGCGGGCGATGGTGTCCCCAACATTGGAGACGAAACAGACCAGGATTTTGCCCTGGCGGTTTATTATTCCCTTTCAGATAAAACCTATAAATATATACTTCCATTGATCTACCGATAATGATCAGGCAAGCGATCAAGGAACAATCCACCAAAGAAACCCGTCATACTATCATGAATGATCACAACCTAAACCGGGGTGAAAGCCAAAAGCCACATCAAAAACGGATGTTTTGCCTCCTTATTTTAATATCTGCCTTACTGGGCGGCTGCCATTTTCCAACAGCCACACCAGTATCACCAGACCTCAACCCACAGCAGCAGACGGAGGTTTCCGGCATCCTAAACCCACCCGAAATGGTCACAGCGGTGCCAACTGAAACGCCCCCATCCCTGCCACCCACAGCCGAAAGCACACAGGAAGAAGCTCTGATGGACGGCCACCTTCGCTACCGAACACAGCAGGGCGATACCCTTCCCGCCATCGCACTGCGTTTTGATGTGCCGGTTGACTCCATTCAATCTGCCGTCCCATTAACTGAAGAGGGTTTGCTTCCGGTGGGGTCCCAGCTTCAAATCCCTGACATTCTTGAAGAACACCTGCCCTACAGCACGCCCATCCTGCCCGACAGCGAGGTCATCGACGGTCCGTCCGTCGGTGATTTTGACACCCTTGCCTACGTTGAAGGGGCGGGTGGTTTCCTGTCAACATACGAAGAAGAGGTCAAAGGAAAGACCCTTACTGGCGCCGATATCGTCAACTGGGTCGCGATTGAAACCAGCACAAACCCGCGCCTGCTGTTAGCTTTCCTTGAATATCAATCCGGATGGGTCTTTAGCTGCGTCCGGTGGAAAGCCAAACACCCATCCGGATTGATATTCAAGG
>JAXHUT010000189.1:0-2721 GCA_034189405.1 Chloroflexota bacterium | reverse complement strand
AGCATTACAGAACCATCTCTCAAATACCGCTCAACTCATCGAAACCCAGGCAAGCGTTTATATTGGTACGCCTGATGAAACCTCCCAACTTAAAGATTATACAAATCAAATCTATGAGCACCTGAAAATCCACGTCACATTTTTGGACATGAACGGGGTCCTTCTCGCTTCATCCCTGCCGGGTGAAGAACTTCCTGCAGACCCTTTGAATATGCCGGGCGTTTCCACGGCATTATCAGAGGGTCAGGCAGGGGTCAGGTTTGAGAATAATGCCATTTTTGCCAAAATTATCCGGGATACAGCGGGTAAAAATATTGGTGTTCTTCAACTGCAAAAGCCTATAGATTCTTTCAGCGTGAACCCCGCTGCCATTTATGAACGCACAATCGGCGTCATGCTGATTGGTATAACAGCGATGGTGATCCTGTCCCTGATCATTAAAGATCGGACGCTGGTTCCCGTTGACAAGTTAACCGTTGCAGCACAGGAAATGAGTTTCGGCCATTTTGACGACCTGGCGTTTCCAGAAAAAGCCGGAGAACTGGATGACTTGAACCAGTCGCTGCAAGACATTGCCCTGAATCTTGGCGAGCAAATTAAGATCCTCACCAATGAAAGAGGGATGCTTTCGGCAGTTCTCAACCAGATGACCGACGGCGTTATCATCACCGATTCAGAGGGTCGGGTTAAATTGCTGAATCCTGCTGCTGAGCGCATCTTTCAAATCGATCAAAGCGAGGGTTTAGAACGATCCATTGTGGAAGTATTAAGATACCACCAATTGGTTGACTTATGGCGTATGGCGAATGATGGTGATCGCCAGAGCACGATGCTTGAAATCGGCCCGAAACACTTGTTTTTGCAGGTGGTCGGCATCCCCCTGAAGGCATCTCTACCGGGCAGCACGATGCTTCTTATCCAGGATCTGACCCAGCTGAGGCACCTTGAGACCGTTCGCCGTGACTTCATCAGCAATATCTCTCACGAACTGCGAACGCCCCTTGCCAGCATGAAAGCGCTGGCAGAAACCCTGCAGGAAGGTGCCCTTGATGATCCCCCGGCTGCGAAGCGTTTTATTTTACGTATGCAGACAGAAATTGACAGCCTTACACAGCTTGTAAATGAATTACTTGAGCTGTCTAGAATTGAATCGGGCAAAGTGCCCCTTTCCTTTCATCGGATTCAACCCTGTCAACTGCTGCAGCCAGCTTTTGATCGGATAGCATTACAAGCCGAACGGGCTGGTCTTACACTCCATTTGAACTGCCAGCCAGACCTGCCTGCAGTCTTTGCAGACCCCGATCGCATTACCCAGGTATTGATCAACCTGGTTCACAATGCGATCAAGTTCACACCCCCGGGGGGTGAAATCTCTCTCAACGCCTATCAGGATGGTGAGCAAATTGTGTTCTTTGTCAAAGATTCTGGTGTTGGCATTGCCAGGAAAGACCTGGGAAGGATCTTTGAACGGTTTTATAAAGCAGATCGAGCCCGCACCGGCGGCGGGACTGGTCTGGGATTATCCATTGCCAGGCACATGATCGAATCACACGGCGGATATATTTGGGCTGAAAGCGAAGATGGGGTTGGGAGCACATTTTTTTTCACGCTGCCAATCGCATAATATGAACCCATTCTTTGCTCTAATTCATACATTTTTAACCGATTGGTAGCCTATTGTTGAATTGAAAATGCTAATCAAAGTGCCTCCCTGTGTTGATCAAATTAATGTCCCGAGAACTCGAGTTTTATCAGCAATCAGGATAAATGCCCAAATTTTAGGTAAATGATGAAATTAGGTATTAAGAACCCTCACTTGCCAAAGGGAGAGGGCAGGGTGAGAGTTTCGACTTCTAAACTGAATGAATTTGATATGCCCTAAATTTAGCGGACTGAAGTCCGCACTCCTAAAAAAAGATATTTCCTCACATGGCGAATGGGTCGTACAAGGGTGCGGTGTGGTCGCCTGCCTGGAGCGAAGCGAAACACCTTCAGATGCTGAGGAGGTACGACGTGAGGGTCAACGCACCATTTTTGGCACGTATTTCAATTTCAATCTTTATCTAATCATATGGTGTTAAGCCATTGCGACTAACTACCAACTACGAGCTATCAGCTACCACCTTTCAGCTTTGAGCTTTTAGATTTGAGCTTTCAACTTTCAGCTTTTTGCTACGAACTACCAGCTACAAGCTACGAGCTATCAAGGCTGTTGTTTGTTTTTCAACACTTACTTTGATACACCTATTCCCCGCAACCCCCATTATGGTATAATTTCTCACCGCAAACGCGCGGGCCCGTAGCTCAGCGGCAGAGCAGGCGGCTCATAACCGCTCGGTCGTAGGTTCGAATCCTACCGGGCCCACCTTTTAAGCAAATTCGCTTGCGCAGTTAACAATTTTCAGTATAAAAAAATTTATTTCTCATTCCCAAATTACATCAAAGAGTTTAAGAAGGCTATTGTGTATAACATTGATCCAGAATATTTATCAATTTATATTTCTATTTTTTCTCTCATAATTGCAATACTTTCATTGCCTATTAGCTATTTGATTTCTTTGAAAACTATCAGGAAAAAATTAGATGAATCTGAACACAGGGAAAACCAACAAGCGATCAAACGAGTAATGGAAAGCATCAATGAATTCTTTTTAATTTTTTATTCCACAGTAGAAGATATTGTTAAGATAAATCGTCATACATTCAATGCTAACCCAGGAT
>JAXHUT010000188.1:0-5896 GCA_034189405.1 Chloroflexota bacterium | reverse complement strand
TTGACCATGAATAAGACTGGAAGGAGTACGAAATCCTGATGTTTGCCGAACCGCCGGATGCGGACCCGCATGTCCGGTGGTGTGGGAGGGGGGAGCCGAGAGGTTTCCCCCTATCCCGATTATAAATTGAATATACGCGTAGGGGCTCAGCACGAAGTGTCGAGGAATCGAAGACAGCTGGGCCCCTACAGGTGATTGAGAAAATGATAATTATCTCATCCTTGGCGCAATCGAAATATTTTCATCCCCAGCCAATAAGCCGGTCAGCGGTTTGGCAGGCAGCGCCAGCACTTTGCTGTTGGCAAAATATTCGAAATCAAAGTTGGTATGATCCCCTGCTTCCAACCCGGGAATGGGCATCAGACGAGCCGTCAGGGGTTTGTCCAACCGCAAGGATAGGGCAGCCAGGTCCAGCAGAACTGCCTGGAGGGCGTCAACGCTTGTATCCCCGGGTAAGGGGATGGTGTCCAACCCGGTGCCGCAAACCGCAGAATACATCAACAAATCAGAGACGCTCAACACCCCCTCTTCGCCGCGCTGTGCCAGGGTGGAATCCTCGAGTAAGGGCATCATCAATCCGTTGAAACCGGTGCGCTTGAAATTTGCCTGGTCCAGGGTATCTGTAAGGAAGGCAGCAGCTGCCAGGCTGCCGTACAAGCCGAGGGCTGGGACGCCCAGGCATTCAAGCGCGTGACCGAGCGAGATTGCCTGTGAGGGGAAGGGGGCTAAGGTAAAATCGATCCCTTTGAATTCAAAGCCATACATCTTTGCTAAATGCTCCCCAACCTCTTCCAAATTTTTAGCATGGGTTTCAACAGCGTCGATCAAACTTGCCCTTGCGTCTTTCAAGCTGTTTGCTGAGGAAAAAGCCTCAACGGCTAAATCGGCTGCTTCAAGCGCCAGGGCAAACCCCTGTGTTTTCCCCGCACTATAAGCTGCCGGGAAGAAAGGTGCAAAGGGTGGGACATTAGCCAGGGCGGCGAATCGTAAGTTTGCAAAGCCGTGTTTTTCGAGGGGTGCAGCTTTGTGGATCACCTCTGCACAGGCACGAACCGCAGGCAAGCTGACTTCACCTCTGGGTGTGGTCATGTGCCCGCTGAAAAACAAGTTACCGGAATTTCCCAACATTTCTGGAATTGCCCAATAGGAAGCAATATCCTCCGTGATTGCTGGCCCAAGAGAAACGTAGTCGAAACCTTCGCTGTGCGCTAATACTTCGATCTGGGTGACTGCTTTCGCATCGTCTTCCCTCGCCAAATAGCTTGTGAATGAAGGGGTTGCCATGCGCACCGTTTGGACGGGGTAGCCGGCGGATTCAAAGGCATTCTTAGAATCTCTCGAAAAGATTCCTGCTTTTTGTAAGATAAGCTGGTTGATTGGCCAGCGTGGATGGATAAAATGGGTGACGGATCGGATGCGCATACATTATTCCTTTAGTGTTGATATCTTTGGCGAAGCACTTCCCCAATCAGGATGGCAGCGGCGACGGCTGCATTTAAAGATTCAGCACGACCTTTCATTGGGATGGTGATTTTTTGCGTCGCCCTTGCCTCACCCTCCGGGCTTGCACCAAAGGCTTCGCCGCCAATTAATAAGGCACAGTCGGCTGCTAAATCGGCTTCCCATAAGGGGATCCCGCCCTGAGACTCAGCAAGAAATACGGGAATCGACGCCAGGTATGAGTCGATTTCATCCCAGTCTTTGTGCTGGACTGCTAAATGGAAGTGAGCGCCCATCCCAGATCGTACGACCTTGGGTGAGAACGCGTCAACCGTGCCCGGGGTGAGGATCACGGCATCACCGCCGGCTGCTTCTGTCGTCCGCATGAGGGTACCCATATTACCGGGGTCTCGGATTTGATCTGCAATGACGATAAAGTTTGGGGATTGGGGCAGGGGTAGTGCTTCTCGTTTTAGAACAGCCAGGATGCCCTGGGGAGTCTCGGTATCGCTGATTTCAGCCATTAATGGTGGGCTAATTTCTGAAATATCCACACCTGCCTTATTCTTCAACGAGGCTATCAATGCCAGTCCGCGCTCAGAAATACTTTCATCGTACAGTAGAAATTCAAGCGGCCAATTCACAGAAATGGCTTCCTCGATTAATCGGACCCCTTCCGCAACAAAAGCTGATTCTGCCTTGCGGTTTTTGCTGGAAGCCTGCAAGCTTCGAACAAGTTTTATCTTGCTATTGCTGGATGAGGTGATCATTTTAGAACGGTTTGTCCTTATCTTATTGAAAGGGAGTCTGTTTTGTTGACTTGTAAACCGGATTATATTTCATTTGAAGCGCTCAGGCGTTTCCTTTTATCACGGATGACGTTTTTGGGGCCGAAAAAGCGGGTGCGGATCAGGCCTTCCGCTGTGATGCTCAGCATGCCAAACTGCGGCTTGAAATTATTATAATGGCAGGGATAAGCAACACCGGGGTTGAATAATAATTGACCGTCAACCCAACTGGCTGTTTGGTGGTGGGTGTGGCCAAAAACAATCATGTCTGCATCGGGGTAGTCTTGATGCAATTGTTGGTAATAGCGGTCAAAGCGGTAACCTTCACGAAAATAGGATAATTTGTCGACGAGGTAATGAAGAAATGACCGGTGTCCGTGGGCAAGGACGATTTTCAGGTTATTGACCCACAGGATTTGGTATTTTGGCAGCTGCATCCCGAATAAAATATCTCGATTCCCCTGAACGATTGTCACAGGTGCAATTACTTCAAGTTCTCGAACGACATTCCAACTGGATGCATCCCCGGCATGCAGGATGTGTTCAACACAGCAGGCTTTGAAAGTCTCCAGTATTTCAGGCTGAAGATGTTTGGCACGATCGGGAACGTGTGTATCTGCGATCACCCCGAAGGTGACTGTTTTGGGTTCACCCGACATAGGACATCTCTTTTTCTTTTGGCCTGAAGTAAACCCAGGTTAAGATTATACTGAGGATGTACAGGAAACCGGTTGTGATGAACAGTGGGGAAAAGCCTAATCGAGTTTGGACAAGCCCTGAAACGAAAATGCCGACAGCCTGACCCGTTTGCCAGCCCATGGCACGGACGCTGGCAATGGTCGCTTGTTCTTCAGGTTCGCTAACTAACATCGCAAAATTTTCTAAAAGCGGGGAAGACATTTGCATTAACACATTTCGTAATAAAAGGCTGATCCCCGCCATCCACAACAAGGGTGAAAAGCCCAGGGTAAACAAAAAAATAATGCTCATCGCTTGCGTCGCAACAGTCGGGATGATGCGGCTGTGAGTGATTTTTACCAGCCAGGGCGTAGAAATTGAACCTAGGAATACCATTAATGATGCAAGGCTGAAGATGAACCCAAGGAGATTGTCGCTGATGTCAAATTTTCCTCGTAAGAAAACATTTAGATAGGGGATCAGGATGGCTGCACCAAATCCTGTGATCAGATTGATCACAGTCAACTGCCTGACTACCGGTCGATGGCTCAATTTTCGGAGAAGTTTCCTTGGGAAGATTGGTATTCTTGCATTGGTTCTTTTTCCTTTGTGCTCTTTGATTAAGAATGTTGGAATTAAGGCAGTGCTGGCAAAGATGATTCCACCCGTAATAACCCAGCGATAAGATACCGCACTGCCCTGGGGAAACCTGATCCAGGATTCTAAAAGACCGGGAATTTGTCCTGCCACTAAATTCCCGATCATATTTGCCAGCGTCAATAAACCAAAACTCAGACTAAAGATCATGGCTTGATTTTCAGTTTTGCTGGCAGCCATGATAAATGGCGGACGTGAAATAGTGAAAAGCATCATGCCAGCGCCCTGAACCAGCCCAAAGATGAAGATGAAAACAGGGTTTACCAGGTGGATCTGCAAGAGCATCCCAATAAACCCAATGCTGAGCCCGATCAACATGCTGGACCTTCGACCAATTCGGTCAGACAGCAAACCGAGCGGCAAACCAAAGATTAAAGCCGATAATGGTGTGGCTGAGCGGATTATGCCGAGGATATCGTTGTTAAATCCAAGGGAAAGGATGTAGAGATTAAAGAACAGCTCCCAAACACTGAATGAAAAGCCATAAAGCAGGGTTGCTAGTAAGAATAATTTTGTATCACGATTAAAATGAAGGCGCATGAGGTCAATGAATCCTGAATAAAATTGCGGGTTGATTTTACCATGAGAAGATATTAACAAGGATGGAATCGATGAAAAACACGAAATATTGTATGACACCAAGATCAATGCAACATGCCCTGGTATTAAATGGAAAACACTTTACACCCTATCGGGAGTTTTCTCTGACTGGATATTATATCCTTTCATTTTCGTACCCCATTAAATAGTGCTAATTGATTGTGCTGCAGGGGGTGATTTATTCCCCGATAGGCAAGAAAGCATGAAAAATTAACCCGATCGCTGCAAACCTCACTTTGCATGTTTTCTAAAGATCCTCGACCAGCCCTTTAAACCTGCTTTCACCTTTTTCACCCATCACCTGCAGCGCCATCATGCTTATTCCTTTGTTTTTTGATGATTGCCATTCGCTTCGGCAGCCCGTTTTAAGTCTTGCTCGTCAAGTTTAAATTTAAACCATGCTGGCAAGACGGTAATCAGGGCAAAGATGGCTGTTATATAGAACGGCGCCTGTGGATTGATGGTTTTCCACAATAAGGACCCAATTGCCGGCGCTGGCAGCGAGAAGATACCCAAACTGGCATGGATCAGGCCAAATCCGGTACCCCGGATGCGTTCAGGCAAGATTTTGCTGAGCAGCGATTGGTAAGCCGGCGAGAGCAAACCCACACCAACGCCAAACAATGCCCAAACCCCTGCAAAACCGATAAATGTCTCAACATTGATCAGTGTTAGCATCGCTACGAATTCTAAGAAGAATCCCAGGGCAATGGCAGCGCGTTCGCTGAATTTATCTGCAAACCAGCCGGCGGGGATCGTGGTGACCATCATAGCAATGCCAAAGAATGAATTGAGCCAGCCAATTTGCTGCAAGCTCATCCCCCCGATTTCTTCGAGATAAAGCGGCATTAAACGGAATGACATTGAAAAGGCGATATCGCGCACCCCGTCGGTCAGCAGCAGCCATGTCAGTACACCGCCGGCGACAGCCAGCCCAAAGATGGTCTTCATATTCATCTTCAAAGATTTGAATGAAAAGTCTGTCTTATCCTTTTCCTGGCGCTTCTTGCCAACGGTTTTTGCTAAAAAGAGGCGGATCGTCGTTGCAATGATGTAAATTCCAGCAGCAACGGTCAGCATAACGCGAAAACTGTAAACATCCGCCAGCCAACCCGCAAGTGGGGGACCAACAACCGTCACGACGGTGTAAATGGTGTCGGTGATCCCATAAACCTTACCACGGTGCTCCTCATCGGTCTCCTCAGCGATAAATGCACCAAAGCTGGGGCCGATCAGGGACCGGGTAACCGAGTTTAAGCCTTCGGATAGATAAAGCCACTGCCAGGTCGGGACGAAAATGGGGCTGATGAAGGCACCGACACCGATCAGGCTGCCAATGGCAATGCTTTTCAGCCGCCCGATGGTATCCGAGACCCAGCCGCCCAAAACCTGCAATACCAGGGGGATGATTTGCGAAATCGTGAAAAATAAACCGATCTGCATCACATCCGCCCCAAGGTGCTTGAGGTAAAGGGGCAGCATTGTGGCATACATTTCCGAGGCAATATTGGCAAACACCATCGCAACCATGAAGACGATCAGGGTATTGGATAAAATTTGCGTTTTGGTGTTTGTTTCAGGAGTGATTTCTTTTGGTTCCAGTGTATCCATAATTAAGGTCTTCCTTCAGATAGACGCTCGAACTAAGATGATGATATTTCTTTCGTCGTCAAATCCTTACCAGGGCGGAGTTCGAGCTCATAAGTATCATATTTTTGTGTGACATGCATCCC